>NZ_JAPTFX010000054.1:0-27595 GCF_030985895.1 Stenotrophomonas sp. Sm6012
TGCCGGCCAGCGGCCGGCACTACCGGTGAGGCAACCGCGCTGCTCAGCGCTGTTCGGCGGCGACCAGCTCAGCCAGCTGCACGGCATTCAGTGCCGCGCCCTTGCGCACGTTGTCCGAGACGATCCACAGGTTCAGGCCGCGCGGGTGCGACAGGTCCTCACGGATGCGACCGACGTACACCGCGTCGGTGCCCGAGGCGTGGGTGACCGGGGTCGGGTAGCCACCCGCTTCGTGGCGATCCACCACTTCGATGCCCGGCGACTGCTCCAGCAGCGCACGCGCTTCGGCCACGGTCACCTTGTCGCGGGTCTCGATCGCCACCGACTCGGAATGGCCGTAGAACACCGGCACGCGCACTGCGGTCGGGTTCACCAGGATGCTGTCGTCGCCGAGGATCTTGCGGGTTTCCCAGACCAGCTTCATCTCTTCCTTGGTGAAGCCGTTGTCCTGGAAGTCGTCGATGTGCGGGATCAGGTTGAAGGCGATCTGCACCGGGAAGCGCTGCGGATCGATTTCCTGGAAGCTGAGCAGCTGGCCGGTCTGCTTGCCCAGCTCTTCCATCGCCGAACGGCCACCACCGGACACCGACTGGTAGGTGGACACGTTGATGCGCTCGATGCCGTACTTGCGGTGCAGCGGCGCCAGCGCCACCAGCATCTGCATGGTCGAACAGTTCGGGTTGGCGATGATGCCGCGCGGACGGTTGCCGACCTGGTCCGGGTTGACCTCGGACACCACCAGCGGCACGTCGTCGTCGTAACGGAAGGCCGAGGAGTTGTCGATCACCACCGCACCGGCAGCGGCGAACTTCGGCGCGTACTCCTTCGACACGCTGCCACCGGCCGAGAACAGGGCGATCTCGACGCCGGTCGGGTCGAAAGTGGCCAGATCCTGCACCGTGACCTTCTGGCCGTTGAACTCGATCTCGCCACCGGCCGAACGCTCGGAGGCCAGGACGCTCAGGGTACCGACCGGGAAATCACGTTCTTCAAGGATCGACAACATGGTCTCGCCAACCGCGCCGGTGGCACCGACGACGGCGACGTGGAAACTGCGCTGTGCATTGCTCATGGGGGGAAACTCTCACGAAAACGGGGGATGGAGAAAAATCACGCACGACAGCAGGGTTCGGGGAACCTCCTCAAGCGGGGCGCGCGGAGGTTCCCTATCGTTTCCCGGTTTTTTTGCCCAGAGTCACGCGCGCGGCCATCGCCGCGTCAGCGTTGATCGCGCTCGGCATGCGCGACGGATCGCCGTCCAGGCCGAGCCCGGCAACCAGATTATCCACGGCCAGCTGTACCATCGCCGTTCGCGTGGCCAGCGAGGCGCTGCCGATGTGCGGGGTCAGCACCACGTTGCGCAGCGCCAGCAGTTCCGGGCGCACTGCCGGCTCACCCTCGTACACATCCAGGCCCGCTGCAGCCAGGCGACCGTTGGCCAGTGCATCGGCCAATGCGGTTTCATCGACCAGGCCGCCACGGGCGATGTTCACCAGCGTGGCCGACGGCTTCATCTTCGCCAGCGCGACGGCATCGATCAGGTGATGCGACGCCGGGGTGTACGGCAGCACCAGCAGCAGGTGGTCGGACTGCGCAAGCAGCGTATCCAGGTCCACGTAGGTGGCACCCAGCGCCGCTTCGGTGTCGGCCGGCAGCTGCGAGCGGTTGTGGTAGAGCACCTTCATGCCGAAACCATGTGCGCCGCGGCGGGCGATGCCCTGGCCGATGCGGCCCATGCCGAGAATGCCGAGCGTGCTGCCATGGATGTCGGCACCCAGCATGGTCTGGAACGACCACTGCTGCCACTGGCCTTCGCGCAGCCAGCGCTCGGATTCGGTGATGCGGCGCGCGGTGGCCATCAGCAGGGCGAAGCCGAGATCGGCGGTGGTCTCGGTCAGGACGTCCGGGGTGTTGCTGGCCAGGATGCCGGCCGCGCTGAGCGCATCGACATCCAGATTGTTGTAGCCAACGCCCACGTTGGCGATCACCTGCAGCTGCGCCGCGTCGGCCACCTGGGCCGCGCCGATGCGCTCGTTGAGGGTGATGATCGCGCCGTCGACTGAGGCCAGCCGCTCGGCGATCTGCTGCGGCGACCAGGCGGTAACGGTGTCGGTGACGCGCAGCTGCACGCGATCGCGCAGCGGCGCGATGGCCGCATCGATCAGCGGCTGGCTCACCCACACCGTCGGCCGCGTGTCAGCCATCGATCTGCCCGGGAATGCGCGGGGTGATCGTGCCGACATCGCCACACTGCGCACGATGGCGCAGCGCCTGGTCCATCAGCACCATCGCCACCATCGCCTCGGCGATCGGGGTGGCTCGGATGCCGACGCAGGGATCGTGGCGGCCGGTGGTGACCACCTCGACCACGTTACCGGCCGTATCCAGCGACGGGCCCGGCAGGCGCAGGCTGGAGGTCGGCTTCAACACGATCGAAGCGACCACCGGCTGGCCGGTGGAGATGCCGCCGAGGATGCCGCCGGCATGGTTGCTGGCGAAGCCCTGCGGGGTCAGCAGGTCACGATGCTCGGTGCCCTTCTGCGCGGCGCTGGCGAAACCATCACCGATCTCCACGCCCTTCACCGCGTTGATGCTCATCAGCGCGGCGGCGAGTTCGCCGTCGAGCTTGCCGTAGATCGGCTCGCCCCAGCCCGGTGGCACGTTGTCGGCGACCACGTCCACGCAGGCACCGACCGAATCACCGGACTTGCGCAGCGCATCCATGTACGCCTCCAGCTCGGGCACCTGCGCGGCGTGCGGCCAGAAGAACGGGTTGTCTTCCACCGCCGACCAGTCGAAGCCGGCCGGGGTGATGTCGCCCAGCTGCGACAGGTAGCCACGCACGGTGACGCCGAAGCGCTCGGCCAGCCACTTCTTGGCGACCACGCCGGCGGCCACGCGCATGGTGGTCTCGCGCGCCGAGGAACGGCCGCCACCGCGCGGGTCGCGGATGCCGTACTTGTGCCAGTAGCTGTAGTCGGCATGGCCCGGCCGGAACTGCTGGCCGATGTTGGCGTAATCCTTGCTGCGCTGGTCGGTGTTGCGGATGAGCAGCGCGATCGGGGTGCCGGTGGTCAGGCCCTCGTACACGCCGGACAGGATCTCGACCTCATCGGCCTCGCGGCGCGCCGAGGTATGCCGGCTCTTGCCGGTGGCGCGGCGCTGCAGGTCGTGGGCGAATTCGGCCGCGTCCAGCGCCAGCCCCGGCGGGCAGCCATCGATCACGCAGCCGATGGCCGGCCCGTGCGACTCGCCGAACGTGGTGACGGTGAACAGCTTGCCGAACGAATTGGAGCTCACGGGCGCTGCGCCGCCAGTTCGGTGATGCGCGCGCTGTGGGCGATCAGCTCGCGGCATTCAACCGCGAAGATGCCCATCTGGCCGACCTTGAATTCGATCCAGGCGAAATCGACTTCCGGCAGCAGCTTGATCAGATGCTGTTCGGACTCGCCCACTTCACAGATCAGCAGGCCGTCTTCGCTCAGGTGCAGCGGCGCGTCACGCAGGATCTTCAGCACCAGGTCCAGTCCATCGTCACCCGCACGCAGGCCCATGTCCGGCTCGTAGGAGTATTCCTGCGGCAGCGCATCGGTCTCGTCGTTGGTGACGTACGGCGGATTGGTGACGATCAGGTCGTAGTGGCGGCCAGACAGGCCATTGAACAGGTCCGACTTGATCAGGTTGACGTTGTACGCCTGCAGCCGCTCGCGGTTTTCTTCAGCCAGCGACAGCGCGTCGTCGCTCAGGTCGACGCCGTCCACCTGCCAGTTCGGGTAGTAGTGGCCCATGGCGATGGCGATGCAGCCCGAACCGGTGCAAAGGTCCAGCGCACGGTACACGTCACGGCCGGCCAGCCACGGCTCGAAGCCGCACTCGATCAGTTCGGCGATCGGCGAACGCGGCACCAGCGCGCGCTTGTCGCTCTTGAAGCTGAGGCCTGCGAACCAGGCCTCGCCGGTCAGGTAGGCGGCCGGAATGCGTTCGTCGATGCGGCGCTGGAACAGCTCCAGCACGCGCTGCTTCTCGGCCTGCAGCAGGCGCGCCTGGCCGTAGGCCGGGCCGAGGTCGTGGGGCAGATGCAGGCTGTGCAGCACCAGCTGGGTGGCCTCGTCCAGCGCGTTGTCGTAGCTGTGCCCGAAGGTCAGCCCGGCTTCATTGAAACGGCTGGTGCCGTAGCGGATCAGATCGATGATCGTGTGGAGTTCGGCGGCCGTTTCAGCGGTCATGGCGGTACTGCGGGCAAAGTGGCCCCCGATTATAGGGGCTGGCGCCCGTGGCGGCATCCGTTGCGGCGGAAACGATCGGGCCGCAGCCGGTATGATGGAGCCCATTTCGCGCGGGAGCCCCCATGTTCAATCGCAACGCCGGCATCATCCTGCTGATCGCCCTGGCGGCGGGGCTCGGCCTGCTGGCCGCGCAGCAGGTCTTCGCGCCGAAGCCGCCGGCCAACGCCCCGGCCACCGAAGCGATCACCCTGTACCCGCAGCCGCGTGCGCTTCCCGATTTCAACCTCGCGCAGTCCGATGGCACCCGCCTGATCCCCGGCGAGCTGAAGGGCCACTGGACGCTGGTGTTCCTGGGCTTCACCTTCTGCCCGGACGTCTGCCCGACCACCCTGGCCGAGCTGGCCGGCGCGCAGAACCAGTGGGAGGCCCTGCCCGAGAGCCTGCGCCCGCGCGTGCTGTTCATCTCGGTCGACCCCGACCGCGACAGCGCCACCCGCCTGGGCGAATACGTGCACGGCTTCCACAAGGACACCCTGGCCGCCACCGCCGACGTTCCCTCGCTGGAGCGCTTCGCCACCTCGCTGGGCTTCGTGTTCCAGAAGGTGCCGGGCAAGCACTTCGACGAGAACCCCGAGGATTACACCGTCGAGCATTCGGCCAGTCTGGCCGTGCTCGACCCGCAGGGCCGCCTTGCCGGCCTGGTGCGCCCCCCGTTCAACGCGCCGGCGATCGCCCGCGACCTGCAGAAGCTGACCGAGAAAACCGCCCCATGAGTCTCACCACCGCCCTGACGTACGCCCTGCCCCACCGACTGTTGTCTTCGATGGCGCGCTCGCTGGCGTACTCGGACGATCCGCGCATCTCGCGCTGGCTGATCGACACCGTCACCCGCAAGTTCAACGTCAACCTGGATGAGGCGGCCAACCCGGACCCTCGCAGCTATGCCACCTTCAACCAGTTCTTCACCCGTGCGCTGAAGCCGGGCGCGCGCGTGGCCGATGCCGATCCGCGCAGCCTGGTGATGCCGGCCGACGGCCGCATCAGCCAACTGGGGAAGATCGAGGCCGGTCGCATCTTCCAGGCCAAGGGACAGTCGTTCACCGCGGCCGAGCTGCTGGGCAGCGACGAGGATGCCAAGCCTTACAACGACGGGCTGTATGCCACCGTCTACCTGTCGCCGCGCGACTACCATCGCGTGCACATGCCCTGGACCGGCACCCTGCGCGAGACCGTGCACGTGCCGGGCCGTCTGTTCAGCGTCGGCCCGGCCGCGGTGAACGGCGTGCCGCGCCTGTTCGCGCGCAACGAGCGCCTGGTCTGCCACTTCGACACCAGCTTCGGCCCGATGGTCAGCGTGATGGTGGGGGCGCTGCTGGTGTCCGGCGTGGAAACGGTCTGGAGCGGCGAAGAGATCCCGGCCTACGGCGACCGCATCACCCGCAAGGACTACCGCGGCCAGGGCATCAGGCTGGAGCGTTTCGCCGAGATGGCGCGCTTCAACTATGGCTCGACCGTGATCGTGCTGCTGCCGCCCGGCGTGGCCGAGTTCGCCCCGCAGCTGGGCGCCGAAAGCCCGGTGCAGCTGGGCCAGGCGCTGGCCAGGCTGCGCTGAGGCTTCGGTAGTGCCGGCCGCTGGCCGGCATCTCCGTTGATCCAACGCGTCGAGCATTGCCGGCCAGCGGCCGGCACTACCGTACGCGCGTTACTGCAGGGTCGGGGCCGGACCGACGTCCATGCCGTCGTAGTCTTCCACGCCCTTTTCCGTGGCCAGGGCCGCGAATTCCTGGTTGCGGCGGTCCAGCGAGGCTTCGTCGTGGATCTCCACGCGCTCCACATGCAGCACATGGAACGGCGCGTCGCCTTCTTCCGGCTCCTGCTCGAACAGTTCGACGAAGGTGTAGCCCTGCGCCTGCAGGTGGTCGGCCAGGGCCTGCAGCGGCCCGGCGGTCGAATGGACGAAGAAATAGCCCCACAGCAACGGGCCGCTGATGTCCCAGTCGGTGTTCTCGCGGAGGTTGGCGAACAGGTTGCGGGTGTCTTCGAGGTCCATGCGGGTTCCAGGGGTGGGAGGATTACTTGTCGCAGCCCTGAAGCTTCAGCGTCTGGCCGTGGCGCAGGCTGTAGGCGGGGGCTTTCAGGCCGTTGGCACGGGCCAAGGTCGGCACGTCGCACTGGAACTTCGCCGCGATGGCGCCCAGGGTCTCGCCCTTGCCCACCTTGTGGCTGCGCACCGGCTTTGCCCGGGCGGGCGCCGGGCGCGGGCTCGCCACCGCCGCCACGGGTGTCGTCGGCACGCTGGTCGAGGCTGCGGCATCGGCCACCGGCACCACGCCGCCCACCGCCACGCTGCCGGTGTAGCTGGCCGCGGTCGGGCGCTTGATCGCCGCGTTCAGGTCGGCGGTGATCAGGGTGCGGGCCAGGTCCGCACGCGGGCCACTGACGCAGTTGCGCTGGTACAGGCCGGCGATGCGGGTGGTGGCGTTGATCAGCGTCCCGGCCGGAATCCAGCCATCGGCTTCATAGCGCGGATTGAGGTTGCGCAGCGCGCGCATGTAGCCATCACGGGTGCCGTGGCTGCCCAGGCAGATGGTCAGTTCGTAGATGGTGGTGGACTTGGCCAGGCGCAGCGTGGCCGGCTGCGCGCTGATCTTCGGGAACTCCACGCCGTACTGCTGCGGGTGCAGGAAGATCCAGGCCGCCGCGATCACCATCGGCACATAGTCCTTGGTCTCGCCCGGGAACTGGTTGTAGACGCTGTCGGTCCAGAAGCTCTGGCCAGCGCTCTGCTTGAACACCCGCGCGGCGCGGCCTTCGCCACCGTTGTAGGCGGCCACCGACATTTCCACGTTGTTGTTGAGCTCGCGCAGGCGCTCGTTGAGGTAACTGGCACTGGCTTCGGCGGCGCTGCGCGCATCGAAACGCGTGTCGAAACCGGTGCCGTCCGGGCCCAGCCCGAAGCGGCGGCCGGTGGCCGGCATGAACTGCATCAGGCCGGCGGCACCCGCACGCGAGGAGGCATGCACGCGACCATTGGATTCCTTGGCCATGATGCCGAACAGCAGCGCCTCGGGCAGCCCGCGCTTTTCCCACTCCGGCCACATCACCGCGCGCAGGTTCTGGTAGTTCTCATAGCTGGTCAGCAGCGCCGGGCGCATGTCGGTCAGCCAGCGGCGGATGCCGGCCTGCACCGCCGGGTTGTACTCGACCATCGTGTCGAAGGCGTGGCGCTTGTCGTTCAGCAGTGCGGCAGCGCGAGCCGCCTCGGGCACATCGGCGGTGAGCGGACCGATATGGTCGGGGTCGGCTTCCAGGCGGTCGCCGCCCTCGTCGGCCACGTCATCGCTGGCCGCCGCATCGGCGTCATGCTTGAGCAGGCGCTTGTAGCTGGCCAGCAGCGTGCCCATCTGGCAGCCCTTCTGCTTCACGCAGTCGTTGAGGACATCTTCCATGTCCTCCAGCGCGGCGTCAGCCTCGTTGCTGCCCTTGGGGTCGGCATTGGCAACCAGCAGCAGCGCGTCGCTATAGCGCTTCTCGGCGGCCGTCATGCGCTGCTGCAGCGCATCGACCTTCACCTTGTCCCGGGCCGAAACCCGTTGCGCATGGGCGTCAGGCGCCAGGGAAACCAGGCCGGCCAGGGCCAGCAGCGGCCAACCGCGGGAAATCAGGACAGGAACGGGCATTGATGGCACTGTGTGCGAAACAGGCAGGCAGAGTAGCGGCGGCGCCAAGGTCGGGGCAAGCCGGACCTTCGGACCGTCACCCCTGCCCGTTAACATTGGGCTATTCACTACAAGGGCTGG
The DNA here is from genome assembly GCF_030985895.1 of Stenotrophomonas sp. Sm6012. Lineage (NCBI taxonomy): Bacteria > Pseudomonadati > Pseudomonadota > Gammaproteobacteria > Lysobacterales > Lysobacteraceae > Stenotrophomonas > Stenotrophomonas sp. Sm6012. The sequence continues at coordinate 8,027 of NZ_JAPTFX010000054.1, forward strand.
ACCATGGATCCGATTCTGCTCGGCAAAGGCACTACCGACGATGTTGCCGTCACCCTGCTGCCGAAACTCGGCAACCGCCACGGCCTGGTGGCCGGCGCCACCGGCACCGGCAAGACGGTGACCCTGATGACCCTGGCCGAAGGCTTCTCGCGGCTGGGCGTGCCGGTGTTCCTGGCCGATGTGAAGGGCGATGTGTCCGGCCTGGCCGTGCCCGGCACCGGTGCCGAGAACCTGTTGCAGCGTGCCGCCGAGATCGGCGTGGCCGACTATGCCCCGGCCGCCAGCCCGACCATTTTCTGGGATCTCTACGGCAAGCTCGGCCATCCGGTGCGCACCACCGTCAGTGAAATGGGCCCGACCCTGCTGTCGCGCATCCTTGAACTGAACGACACCCAGGCCGGCGTGCTCGACATCGTGTTCAAGCTGGCCGACGACCGTGGCCTGCTGCTGCTGGACATGGACGACCTGCGTGCCCTGCTCGGCCTGGTGGCCGAGGAGCGCAAGGACATCTCCACCGAGTACGGGCTGGTCAGCGCACAGTCGATCGCCGCGATCCAGCGCTCGGTGCTGCGCCTGGCCCAGGACGGCGGCGAGCACTTCTTCGGCGAACCGGCGCTGGAGCTGGCCGACATCATGCGGGTCAATCACGACGGCCGCGGCATGATCGGCATCCTCGCCGCCGACCAGCTGGTGCTCAAGCCCAAGCTGTATTCCACCTTCCTGCTGTGGTTGCTGTCGGAACTGTTCGAGCAGCTGCCGGAAGTGGGCGACCTGGACAAGCCGAAGCTGGTCTTCATCTTCGACGAGGCGCACCTGCTGTTCGACGATGCGCCGCCATCGCTGGTGCAGCGTATCGAGCAGGTCGTGCGCCTGATCCGTTCCAAGGGCGTGGGCGTGTATTTCTGCTCGCAGTTCCCCGACGACGTGCCGGGCAACATCCTCGGTCAGCTCGGCAACCGGGTGCAGCACGCACTGCGCGCATTCACCCCGCGTGACCAGAAGGCGGTGAAGACCGCGGCCGAAACCTTCGTGCCCAACCCCAAACTGGACGTGGCCAAGGTGCTCAGCCAGCTTGGCACCGGTGAAGCGCTGGTCTCCACGCTGCAGGACAAGGGCGTACCAATGCCGGTGCAGCAGACGATGATCGCGCCGCCGCGCTGCCGGATGGGGCCGATCACCGACGCCGAACGCGCCCAGGTGCGCGCGGGCAGCCCGGTCGGCACCCGCTACGACACCGCGATCAACCGTGAGTCGGCAGCGGAGCTGCTGGCGCAGCGCGCGCAGAAGGCAACCGAGCAGGCGCAGGCCCCCGCCGCACGCAGCCGCGAGCAGGACGAGGCGCAGGAAGGAGGCTTCGGCCAGTCGATCAAGGACGCGATCTTCGGCACCAAGCGCCGCCAGGGCATGATCGAGACCATGGCCAAGCAGACCACGCGCACCGTCGGCACCAAGCTGGGCAACCAGATCGTGCGTGGCATCCTGGGCGGCATCTTCGGCGGCAAGCGCTGAGGGTCACCTGTTGTTTCCGCGCGTCGCGCCAGGCCTGGTGCGACGTGCCCGTTTCCTATCGCAAGAGAAGTCGTACTGCATGTCCCGTTGGCGTCCCCCCGCAGAAAAGAGCACCGCGCTGATCACCGCCGCCGGCCACGCCCGGCTGAAGGCCGAACTGGACGAGCTATGGCGGGTGCGACGGCCGGAGGTGGTCAAGGCACTGGCGGCAGCCGCTGCGGAGGGCGACCGCTCGGAGAACGCCGAGTACACCTACCGCAAGAAGCAGCTGGGCGAGATCGACCGCCGCGTGCGCTACCTGACCAAGCGGCTGGAAGCGCTGCGCGTGGTCGACACCACGCCGACCGACCCACAGGCGGTGTTCTTCGGCGCCTGGGTGGAGCTGGAGAATGTCGACAGCGGCGACACCAGCCGCTATCGCATCGTCGGCCCGGACGAGACCGACGCCGGCCTGGGCTGGATCAGCATCGATTCGCCGCTGGCGCGGGCGCTGCTGAAAAAGCGCCTGGATGATGAATTTTCGGTGGAGCTGCCCGGCGGGCAGTTCACCTTCGCGGTGATCGGCGTGGAGTACGCACCGTTGTAGCGTCGAGCCGTGCTCGACTGCGTTATCCATCAGTCGGGCATGGCTCGACTCTACAGAAGCAGCAACGGCGGCGGGTACCCGCGACCTTCGCGCAGCGGACGGAAGTAGCCGGCGTCTGCGTAGAAGGCGGCATCCTGCACGTCATGCCAGCCGGGGATACCCGCCAGCGGCAGCGGCCGCAGCTGCGCCGGATCGGTGACCGCCCTGCCCTCGCCGATGGCCGCGGCCACCGCTGCGACGCAGGCCTCATCATCGTCATCACCCTGCACCACCACGCACTTGCCCACCAGCAATCGCCCCGGCAGCAGTGCCTGTTCCATCAACGCGTGGCCGAACACCGCAGCGATGCCGCTGGCACCGCGTTGCCAGCGCGCGGGTTCAAACACCACGGGCCAGTCATGCGCATCCCATGCCGCGAGCAACGCGGCATCGCACACACGCACGATCACGCCGGTTTCGTCGAACTGGGTCAGTGCCGCCTGCGCGCGGTTGCGCTGGCCCGGCGGCATTGCCTCGACATGCCGGCATTGCTGCGCGTTGAGTGCCTGCTTGAGCTGCGGGAAACGGGCCCACACCAGTGCATTGAACAGGTCATGCCAGTTGTCGGCGCGGGTGGCGATGCAGCCTTCGGCGATACGTGCTTCGTAATGCAGGCCGTCGGCGAGCAACGCGGCATCCTGTTCGACCAGGCGCTTGCCGGGCAATCCCAGCCGCGCATCAAGCGCAGCGATGGACGGCCATGCAGTGCCGTCCAACAGGTCACGAAAATCCTGCAGCCCGCCAAACAGCGGATGCTTGAATACCCGCGGATCGACCGCCGCACGTGGCGGCGGCACGAAGCGCCGGGGGCCGCCGTTATCACCGGCGGCGGCGGTCACAGCATCTTGAGATCGAACGCCGGGCGGGTGGCGGCCGCCAGCGCGTCACCGTACAGGTCGTGCTCGTCGCTCTCGGTGATCTCCACATCGACGAACTCGCCTACGCGCAGCGGCACCTGGTCGGCGTTCTGGATGTGCACCAGGCCGTCGATCTCCGGCGCATCGGCCTTGGAACGGGCCACGGCGATGTCGCCTTCGATGGCATCGACCAGGCACTGCTGCACCGTGCCGATCTTGGCTTCCAGGCGCGCGGCGGAAATCTGCGCCTGCTTCTCCATGAAGCGTGCCAGGCGCTCCTGCTTCACTTCCTCCGGCACGGCGTCGGGCAGATCGTTGGCAGTGGCACCCTCGACCGGCGAGTAGGCGAATGCGCCCACGCGGTCCAGCTGCGCTTCGTCGAGGAACGACAGCAGCTCTTCGAATTCGGCCTCGGTCTCGCCCGGGAAGCCGACGATGAAGGTCGAACGCACGGTGATGTCCGGTGCGATGCGGCGCCAGTTCTGCACGCGCTCCAGGGTCTTCTCGACCGCGCCCGGACGCTTCATCAGGCGCAGGATGCGCGGGCTGGCGTGCTGGAACGGGATGTCCAGGTACGGCAGGATGCGGTTCTCGGCCATCAGCGGCACCACCTCGTCCACGTGCGGGTACGGGTAGACGTAGTGCATGCGCACCCACGCGTCCAGCTCGGACAGGCCTTCGCACAGCGCCTTCAGGCGGGTCTGGTAGGCCTTGTCGCGCCACATCTTCTCGGCGTACTTCACGTCCACGCCGTAGGCCGAGGTGTCCTGCGACACCACCAGCAGTTCACGCACGCCACCACGCACCAGGCGCTCGGCTTCGCGCAGCACCTCGTCGACCGGGCGCGAGACCAGCTTGCCGCGCATCGACGGGATGATGCAGAAGCTGCACTTGTGGTTGCAGCCTTCGGAAATCTTCAGGTACGCATAGTGGCGCGGGGTCAGCTTGATGCCGTAGTCGGGCACCAGGTCCACGAACGGATCGTGCTTGGGTGGCAGTGCTTCGTGCACCGCTTCCATCACGCTCTGGTAGTCCTGCGGGCCGGACACCGCCAGCACGTTCGGGTACGCCTCGCGGATCTGTTCCGGGCGCTTGCCCAGGCAGCCGGTGACGATGACCTTGCCGTTCTGGTTCATCGCCTCGCCGATCGCGTCCAGCGACTCGGTCACTGCCGAATCGATGAAGCCGCAGGTGTTGACCACCACCACGTCGGCCGAATCGTAGGACGGAACGATGTCGTAGCCCTCCGAGCGGAGCTGGGTGAGGATGCGCTCGGAATCGACGAGGGCCTTCGGGCAGCCAAGGCTGACGAAGCCGACTTTGGGGTTCAGCTGGGACATGGAATCGCGGGACTCTGGGGGCCTGGGCCCCTGCCGGCGTGGCAGGGGTTCCTGGGGGCCGGGGCCTGAAAGGGCGCCAGTATACCGGGGTTGGGCGCGGCGCTCTGAACGGCCAGCCGCCCGATCCCGCACAGCCGCTGACACGCCGCTAACCCGCGCAGCGCCGACAATGCAGTCCTGTTCCCTGCAACGAGGAAGATGACGATGGCCGAGTGGATCACCCTGGATACGCATCACGGCCCGGTACGGGCCTGGCAGGCCCTGCCGGAAGGCACCCCGCGTGGGGGGCTGGTGGTGGTGCAGGAAATCTTCGGCGCCAACCCGCACATCCGCAGCGTGGCCGCGCGCTTCGCCGCCGAGGGCTACGCGGTGCTGGCGCCGTCGTTCTTCGATCTGGTCGATGGTGTCGATGCCGACCCCGACGCCCTCCCCTACAGCCCCGAGGGCGTGAAGGACGGCCTGGAACGGGTCACTGCGCTGGGCATGGAGAAGGCGCTGGAAGTGGTCCGCGCCGCGGCAACCCGGCTTGCCCCCTACGGCAAGGTCGGCACGGTCGGCTACTGCTGGGGCGGCACCGTGGCGATGTTGTCGGCAGTGCGCCTGGGCCTGCCCTCGGTCAGCTACTACGGCGCGCGCAACGTGCAGTTCCTCGATGAAACGCCCAAGGCCCCGGTGATCTTCCACTTCGGTGCCCAGGACAAGAGCATCCCGCCGGAGGCCGTCCAGGCCCACCGCGAGAAGCTGCCGCAGATGGCCACCTTCGTCTATCCGGCCGATCACGCCTTCAACCGCGAGGTCGGACATGCGTATGATCCAGACAGCGCCGCCCTGGCGCTGCAACGCACCCTGGACTTCTTCTCGGAGCATCTTGGATGAGCGAATTCGAACTCGATTCACGCCTGGCCACCGATAGCGTGCTGGTGGCCGAAGGACCGTTGTCGCAAGTGCGGCTGATGAACGACGAACGATTCCCCTGGCTGGTGCTGGTACCGCGCCTGGCCGGGGTGACCGAGTGGATCGAGCTGGACGGCGAGCAGCAGGACAAGCTCCGCACCGAGCTCAATCGCGCCTGCAAGGCCCTGAAGGGCGCCGACGGCGTGGAAAAGATCAACATCGGCGCACTGGGCAACATCGTGCGCCAGCTGCACTTCCACGTGATCGGCCGCCATGACGGCGACCCCGCGTGGCCGGGCCCGGTCTGGGGCAGCGGCCCCGCGCACCGCTACGAGCCAGGCGCGCTGGACCAGCATGTCGCCTACTGGAAGGAACGGCTAGGATATCCAGCCCAGTCCTGAGCGTTTCCGACCCGATGCGATTCAACCTCGTTGCCGCCGTCCTGCTGATCCTGATCGGCCTGTTCATGCTCGCCAGCAACCTCGGCTGGACGCACCTGAACCTGTCCAAGCTGCTGCTGACCTGGTGGCCGGTGGCGCTGGTGGGTGTCGGCATCGCAATGCTGTTCGGCCGCGGAAAATGACGAAGGCGGCGCATTGCGCCGCCTTCCTTCATGTAGAGCCGAGCATGGCTCGGCTCCACTAACGGCCTACCGTCATCAGGTCCGCGGCAGGGTCACGCCGGTCTGGCCCTGGTACTTGCCGCCACGATCCTTGTACGACGTTTCGCAGACGTCATCGGATGCCGCCTGGAAGAACAGCATCTGGGCCACGCCCTCGTTGGCGTAGATGCGCGCCGGCAACGGCGTGGTGTTGCTGAATTCCAGGGTCACGTGGCCTTCCCATTCCGGCTCCAGCGGGGTCACGTTGACGATGATGCCGCAGCGCGCGTAGGTGCTCTTGCCCAGGCACACCACCAGGGTGTCGCGCGGGATGCGGAAGTACTCGACGGTCCGGGCCAGCGCGAAGCTGTTCGGCGGGATGATGCACTCGTCGCCGACGATATCCACGAAACTGCCCGGGTCGAAATGCTTGGGATCGACGATCGTCGAGTTGATGTTGGTGAACACCTTGAATTCGCGCGAGCAGCGCACGTCGTAGCCATAGCTGGACGTGCCATAGCTGACGATGCGCTCGCCGTTGGCCTGCTTGACCTGCCCGGCCTCGAACGGCTCGATCATGCCGTGCTGCTCGGACATGCGGCGGATCCAACGGTCACTCTTGATGCTCATGCTTTGTCCTGGGGATGCGAGGGGGCGCGAGGATTCTAGCAGGGGGCCGGACGTGGCCGGCGGCCCCTGCGCGGGCATTTACAGCAGCGAAGACAGGATCGGGATCGATGCGCGCGGGCGCTTGCCGACTTCCTCGACCAGGCGCTGTGCGGCATGGCGGTAGGCCTGGGCCGGCACCGAATCGGGCTGCGCCACGGTGATCGGGGTACCGGCGTCGCCCTGCTCGCGGATGCCGATCTGCAGCGGCAGCGAGCCCAGCAGCGGCACGCCGTACTGCGCCGCCATGCGTTCGCCACCGCCTTCGCCGAACAGGTGCTCGACGTGCCCGCAGTTGCTGCAGGTATGCACGGCCATGTTCTCGACGATGCCCAGCACCGGCACTTCGACCTTCTCGAACATCTTCAGCGCCTTCTTCGCATCCAGCGTGGCGATGTCCTGCGGCGTGGTGACGATCACAGCACCGGCCAGCGGGATCTTCTGGGTAAGGGTCAGCTGGATGTCACCGGTGCCCGGCGGCAGGTCGATCAGCAGGAAGTCCAGGTCATCCCACAGGGTGTCGTTGAACAGCTGGGTCATCGCCGAGGTGGCCATCGGGCCGCGCCAGATCATCGGCGTGTCCTCTTCGATCAGGTAGCCGATCGACATGGTATCCACGCCGAATGCGCGCAGCGGCTCGATGCTCTTGTTGTCGGGGCTTTCCGGGCGACCGGACAGGCCCAGCATGGCCGGTACGCTGGGACCGTAGATGTCCGCGTCCAGCACGCCGACGCGCGCACCCAGCTGCTGCAGCGCAACCGCCAGGTTGACCGCGGTCGTCGACTTGCCGACGCCGCCCTTGCCCGAGCCAACCGCGATCACGTTGCGGATGCGGGCATGCGGCGTCAGTCCCTTCTGGACCTGGCTGGCATGGGGACGGCGGAGAGAACTGTTCACAACGGGCACCAGCGGAATCAGGGGGGATAACCCAACATCATACAAGCTGGACGTAGCCTGACTGAAATTCAGGATTGCTACAGATTCGTGCACAGATTGTTAAGTTCATGTTACGTTCCTGAAGCACTGTTTTGGGCTGCGGGGCTGGTCTCCAGCACGCACGATGGCGCATGCGCAGTGCCGATTTTGTTTCTGCTCTCTATTGGAACTACATGAAATACGTAAGCAACACCGCACGTCGCAACACGCTCGCCGTCGCCCTGATTTCCGTTCTGATGGCCGCCGCCCCGGCAATGGCCCAGGACAAGGCGACCAACCTGGACAAGATCACCGTCACCGGTTCGCTGATCCCGCAGACCCAGGTTGAAACCCAGACCCCGGTGATGTCCATCACCGCCGAAGACATCCAGACCCGCGGCTTCAGCAGCGTTGCTGAAGTGCTGCAGCAGTCGTCGCTGACCACCGGCGGCCTGCAGGGCGGCCAGACCTCGGGTTCGTTCACCCAGGGCGCCGAAGCAGCCGGCATGTTCGGCCTGAACCCGGGCTACACCAAGTACCTGATCAACGGCCGCCCGATGCTCTCGTATCCGGCGCTGTACAACGGCAGCGACACCTTCAACAACATCAGCGGCATTCCGATCGACATCGTCGAGCGCATCGAAGTGCTGCCGGGTGGCCAGTCCTCGCTGTACGGCTCGGACGCCATCGCCGGTGTGGTCAACATCATCCTGAAGGAGCGCATGGACGGCGGCACGATGACCGTCCGTGGCGGCACCTACACCGAAGGCGGCGGCAGCAACATCCGCTTCAGCGCAGCCAAGGGCTTCAACGCGTTCGACGACCGCTTCCACGCGCTGGTCAACGTGCAGATCGAAAACGGCAGCCCGATCTGGGGCTACCAGCGTGACATCACCAAGCAGAACAACCCGGTCGGCTACACCGCACAGGTGCCGTCGAACGACTTCGCCGTCATCACCAACGCAGACAACAAGCTGCTGATGATGGATCCGAGCCGCTGCGCCAACGTCGCAGGCCTGTACGACGGCACCACCGTTGTCGGCAAGCGCACCTCGGGCGAGTCCTGCGGTTCGGTGTACAGCGCCGGCTACAAGACCCTGAAGAACGGCAAGAACAGCGGCCAGTTCTACTCGTCGATGACCTTCGACGTGAACGACAACTTCCAGCTGTTCGCCGACGTGCTGTACAGCAAGGAAAAGACCGAGTTCACCTCCGGCTCCAGCGCCCTGTGGTGGGGCACCAAGTCGGTCATGGGTGGCTTCTATGACCAGGGCATCGGCAAGGTCGTCAACCTGCAGCGCGCCTTCGCACCGGAAGAAATCGGCCCGGGCCACTACAACAACATCCTGAACTCCGATGAGAGCCGCGCCTACCAGGTCACCCTGGGCGGCAAGGGCATGGTCGGCGACTGGGATTACAGCGCCAGCTTCACCCGCGGCGAATACCGCCTGGACCAGAACCGCTTCGTGCGCTTCAAGGACAAGATCGAGGACTTCTTCGGCCAGACCGTGCTGGGCCCGCGCCTGGGCACCTACACCGACCCGAAGGACCCGACTGCCACGTTCGGCATCTACAACCCGAACTATGCTGCGTTCTACTCGCCGATCACCCCGGACCAGTTCGCCAGCTTCACCGGCTACGGCACCCACCGCAGCAAGACCTGGCAGAACCTGGGTCGCGTGCAGGTGACCAACGGCTCGCTGTTCAACCTGCCGGGCGGTGACGCCGGCCTGGCCGTCGTCCTGGAAGGTGGCAGCGAAGGTTGGGACTACTCGCCGGACCAGGCCTTCATCGATGGCAACGTGTGGGGCACCACCGCCGTCGCCGGTGCCGGTCACCGCAGCAACTACGCGGTCACCAGCGAACTGCGCATGCCGCTGTTCGAGAAGCTGACCGTCAGCGCCTCGGGCCGCTATGACGCGTTCAAGATCGCCGACAAGACCGTCGACAAGGCCACCTACAGCATCGGCCTGGAATTCCGTCCGATCGAAAGCCTGCTGCTGCGCGGCAAGTACGGCACCGCCTTCCGTGCACCGACCCTGTCCGATGCGTTCCAGGGCATGAGCGGCTCGTACTCGTCCGGCCAGAACGATTACTACCGTTGCAGCCAGCTGGGCTACGCGCTGCGTGACGAGGCCTGCTCGTTCTACAAGAACACCTCGGTGTACAGCGAAAAGTCCGGCAATCCGGACCTGAAGCCGATCACCGCCGACGTGTGGAGCGCAGGCGTGGTGTGGGCCCCGGTGAGCAACTTCTCGCTGTCGGCCGACTACTACAACTGGAAGATCAAGAACGAGGTCAAGACCCTGAGCACCGACCAGCTGCTGCTGGCCGAGTACCAGTGCCGCAACGGCCTGCCGAACAACACCTCGGCCAGCTGCCAGAACGTGACCGACTGGGTGTCCCGCGATGCCGGTGGCAACCTGACCCGCGTGTACACGCCGAAGCTGAACGTTGCCAGCCAGAACCTGGAAGCGGTGACCGTGGCGGCGAAGTACCAGCAGGATATCGGCCGCTTCGGCTCGCTGATGTTCTCCGGCAACTACACCAACATGCTCAAGCGTGAAGTGCAGCCGATGCCGGGCGCCGCCAAGCTCGACCTGCTGAGCGATCCGTACAACATGTGGTACTACGACAACTTCGCCAAGGTCCGTGGCGATCTGTCGGTGGCCTGGAACATCGCCAAGTTCACCACCACCGTGTACGCCAACTACGTCGGCAGCACCCCGAACTACCTGGCCTACACCGGCCGCAGCTACGGCTACGTCCACTCTTCCGGCGCCAAGGCGGGCAAGTGGGGTTCGTACACCACGTACAACCTGAGCATGAACTACCAGGCACAGGACGATCTGGTGCTGTCGCTGATGGTCAACAACGTGTTCAACAAGCTGCCGGAAGGCCAGCGCTACAACTACCCGGGTAACGAATCGACCCCGTTCAATGACGGCTTCTACAGCGTCTACGGCCGCCAGATCTCGGCCCAAGTCAAGTACAACTTCTGATCCCGTCGTTTTCCGGACTTCGTGTCTGGACCAGGCCCCGCTTCGGCGGGGCCTTTTTTTTGCCTGGGAAAACCGGTCAGAAAATGAAAGAGCGTCTCGATTGTTAATGACGACTCATTTTACGTTCATTCATTCCGCCAGATTTGGCAAAACAGGACAATATCCGCAAGTAGCTGTTTTCAAAGAACACCCCCACAAAACTGTGACCAAACCAATCAATTACGGTTACACCTCTGTGCATTCCAGATTAAGCCCATGTTAGGTTTCAGGCACACCGTGCCGCAGGCCTGCAGGAGCGGCCGGACAGAAACCGAGCCCCGGGAAGGGGAAACGCGCTCTTACGATCACACGGAGTAATCGCATGTCTCGCAGTCGCTTCTTGTTCCCACGCCATCCGCTCACCTGTGCCGTGCTCAGCGGCCTGTTCCTTGCCAGCGCCAGCACCGCCGCCCTCGCGCAGGACAGCAAGAGTGCAGCAACCAACCTCGACCGGGTCACCGTCACCGGTTCGCTGATCCCGCAGACCCAGATCGAAAACCAGACGCCGGTGCTGACCATCAGCGCCGAGGCGATCCAGGCGCGCGGCTTCTCCAGCGTTGCCGAAGTGCTGCAGCAGTCCTCGCTCACTACTGGCGGCCTGCAGGGCGGCCAGACCTCCGCATCGTTCACCCAGGGCGCCGAAGCCGCCGGGATGTTCGGCCTCAACCCGGGCTACACCAAGTACCTGATCAATGGCCGGCCGATGCTGTCCTACCCGGCGCTGTACAACGGCAGCGACGCGTTCAACAACATCAGCGGCATCCCGATCGATATCGTCGACCGCATCGAAGTCCTGCCGGGCGGCCAGTCCTCGCTGTATGGCTCGGACGCCATTGCGGGCGTGGTCAACATCATCCTGAAGGAGCGCATGGACGGCGGCACGCTGAATGTCCGTGGCGGCGCGTATTCGGACGGTGGCGGCGCCAGCTTCCGGGTGAGCGGGGCCAATGGCTTCAACAGCCGCGATGATCGCTTCCGCGCGCTGGTCAACGTGCAGTACGAGAAGACCAACCCGATCTGGGGCTACCAGCGCGACATCACCAAGCAGAACAATCCGCGCGGCTATACCCGCCAGCTGCCCTCGAACGACTTCCTGGTCTTCGATGCTGACACCGATGACTTCCTGATGATGGATCCGAGCAACTGCGCCAGCGTTGCCGGGCAGTTCGATGGCACCACCATCCTGGGCACGCGCCGGGCCGGCCAGTCCTGCGGCTCGGCGTTCGGTGCCGGCTACAAGACGATCAAGAACAGCAAGGAAAGCAGCCAGTTCTATTCGGCGCTGACCTACGATGTGAATGACAACCTGCAGCTGTTCGGCGATGTGCTCTACAGCTACGAGACCGTCAAGTACAACACCGGTTCCGGCTACAACTACTGGGGCACGGACATCAGCATGGGTCCGTTCTTCGATCAGTCCAGTGGCCGCTATCTCGGCCTGCAGCGCGTGTTCGCCCCCGAAGACATCGGCGGTGGCGGCTACCGCGACATCATGAATACCGACCGCAGCAAGTCCTACCAGGTCACGCTGGGCGCACGCGGTGCGATCGGCAGCAACTGGGACTACGAGGCCAGCATCACCCGCGGCGAGTACAAGCTGAACGAGCGTGGCTACGCGCGCTGGAACGACCCGATCAACAACTGGTTCGCCGACAACGTGCTGGGCCCGGTGCTGGGTGAGACCGACGACGGCTACAACATCTACAACCCGAACTGGGGTGCCTTCTATTCGAAGCTGCCGGAGGGCGCTTTCCAGAGCTTCACCGGTTTCACCACCAGCCGCAGCCGCACCTGGCAGACCCAGACCCGCGCCCAGCTCACCAACAGTTCGCTGTTCAAGCTGCCCGGCGGCGACGCCGGATTCGCCGCCGTGGTTGAAGGCGGCAGCGAAGGCTGGACCTACACCCCGGATGCGCGCCTGACCGACGGCACGGTGTTCGCCACCACCGCCGTGGCGGGCAACGGCCACCGCAGCAACTATGCGGTGACCGGCGAACTGCGCCTGCCCCTGCACGACATGCTGACGGTCACCGCCTCCGGTCGCTACGACAACTTCAAGATTGCCGGGCATACCGTCGACAAGCCGACCTACAGCATCGGCCTGGAGTTCCGTCCGTTTGAAAGCTTGCTGGTCCGCGGCAAGTACGGCACCGCGTTCCGCGCACCCTCCCTGCCCGACGCCTTCCAGGGCAAGAGCGGTTACTACGCCAATGGCTCCAAGGATTACTACCGCTGCGGCCAGCTCGGTTTCGATCCGTCCAACACGGTCGATTGCCGCTACGGCAGCGTGTCGGTGTTCGGCACGCAGTCGGGCAATCCGGAGCTGAAGCCGATCACTGCCGATGTATGGAACGCGGGCCTGGTCTGGGCGCCGATCAGCAATCTCTCGGTGTCGCTGGACTACTACAACTGGAAGATCAAGAACGAGGTCAACACCCTCAGTTCCGACCAGTTGCTGCTGGCCGAGTACTACTGCCGCAACGGCCTGTCCAACACCGCCGGTGCCTCCTGCGAGGATGTGGCCAACTGGGTCACCCGTGATGCCACCGGTGCGCTGGAGGAAATCTACACGCCGAAGCTGAACGTGGCACGGCAGAACCTGGAAGCGGTGACCGCCAGTTTCAAGTACGTGCAGGACATCGGCCGCTTCGGCTCGCTGCAGTTCTCCAGCAACTACACCAACATGCTCAAGCGTGAACTGCAGCCGCAGCTCAACGACCCGTTCCTGGACCTGCTGGGCAACCCGTATGCGATGTGGGTGTACGACTCCTATGCCAAGGTCCGGGCCGACGGCTCGGTGGGCTGGGCAATCGACAGGTTCACCACCACGCTGTACTTCAACTACATCGGTCGCACGCCCAACTACATGTCCTACGTGGGACGCGGCTACGACTACGTTGACCCGACCTCCGGCTACAAGGCCGGCAAGTGGGGCTCGTACACCACGTACAACCTGAGCGTGAACTACCGCGCGATGGACAACCTGACGTTCTCGCTGATGGTCAACAACCTGTTCAACAAGGTGCCGGACAACCAGCAGCACTCCTACGCGGGCAACATCGACGTGCCGTACAACAACGCCCTGTACAACGCCTACGGGCGCGCGATCTACGTGCAAGCGCAGTACGACTTCGGCGCGAAGTAACCTCGTCCGCCCGGTGGACGCCCCGCGCCGGCGGGGCGTCCGTGGCGCGAGGCGCCTGGCGGTACACCCCGGCCATTCACGCGGAGTTGACGGAATCGGGACACTCGTTCATCTTCAGGTCATCTTGATGGATCAACGCCAAGGACGTCCCGAAGATGAACCACTCCACTGCAACCCGCACCGCCCTGGTGGCCGCGCTGGCGCTCGCCGCCAGCCAGGCCATGGCATCGCCTGTCCCGCTGCCGGTCGAGGACTTTGCCAAGATCCCCTCGATCCAATCCGTCTCGATGAGTCCGGACGGCAAGCAGCTGGTCGCCATCATCGCCGCGCCCGGCAGCAACAATGGCGACACCGCGCTGGCCAACTGGAACCTGGAATCCCCTGGCAGCAGCCCGGTTGCGATCACGCCCTCGGGCGACCGGATGAAATTCATCGCCGCCAGTGCCCTCAAGGCCGGGCGCAGCCTGGTCATCGGCCGCCAGGAATTGACGGCCCAGCTGGCCGGTTGCGGCGAAGGCAACGCCGTGGGTTCGACCAAGACCTTCCTGACCAAGGCCTACCTGACTGACACGCACCAGGCCAAGTTCGACGAAGCCTTTGCCGACAGCTCGCGCAAGCTTGGCATCAGTGAGCAGACCCAGCGCTGCCTGGAGATCGCCGGCACGGCCTCGCTCGTGCACTCGCTGCCGCTGGACCCGGACAGGGTGATCATTTCGCAGATCAACCAGTCCACGCTGTCGTCGAACTATTACCTGTTCAATCTGCGCACGGGTGAAACCTCCCTGCTGTTCCGCGGCGATGCCCGCTCCTCGCCGGGCCTGTTCCACCCCCGCGACGGTGAACTGCTGACCCGTACCCAGATCGAGCCCGCCGGTTCGAACGAGTACGAACAACAGATCCTGGTGAAGAACAAGAGCAGCGGCCAGTTCGAGAAGCACGATGCGCTGACCACCCGCCTGAGCGACCGCTACACCATGGATGTGGTTGGCATCGACGACCAGACGGGCAAGTTGTATGTGCTTACCGACAAGTTCTCCGAACAGGTGCAGGCCCGCCTGTACGACCCGGCCAAGCGCGCGTTCGACAACGAACCGTTGGCGGCCCATCCGCAGTACCCGATCGGTGGCCTGATCCTGGGTACCAAGCCAAGCAACTTCAATCAGGTACTCGGCTTCTACGTTGACGGTCCGCGCCGCGAAGCGGTGTATGTGGACCCGCTGATGAAGGGCCTGTACGACGGCCTGAAGCAGGCTTATCCGGACGCCTACGTCGCCATCACCGGCTACAACGATGATCTGTCACGCGTGCTGTTCACCACCAACGCGGCCAACCAGCCCACGACCTACCGCCTGTTGAGCGACCGCAAGCAGGTCACGGCCCTGGGCAGCGAGCGCCCCTGGATCGACGGCAAGCAGATCGGTGAACAGCGCTGGATTACCTACACCGCGCGCGACGGCCGCTCGATTCCGGCGATCGTCGATCTTCCGGCCGGTTGGAAACAGGGCGACGCACCGCTTCCGGCGCTGGTGCATCCGCACGGCGGCCCCTGGGCGCGCGACTATACCGGCTGGGACGTCTCGGGCTGGGTGCCGTTCTTCACCTCGAGGGGCTACGCGGTGATCCGGCCGCAGTACCGTGGATCGACCGGCTTCGGCCGCGAGCATTGGCTCGCCGGTGACAAGCAGTGGGGACTGTCGATGCAGGATGACAACGACGATGCCGCGGCCTGGCTTGTGCAGCAGGGCATCGCCGCCAAGGATCGCCTGGCCATCTTCGGCTATTCGTACGGCGGCTTTGCAGCGGCCGCCGCCACCGTGCGTGCGCCCTCTCCGTTCCAATGCGCGATCGCAGGCGCGCCGGTCACCGACCTCGCGCGGCTGGGTGTCTCCTGGAGCGAGAACAGGCTGCAACGGATCCTGCAGGGACAGACCGTCAAGGGCATGGACCCGATGCAGAACACTGCCAAGGCCAACATTCCCCTGCTGACCTTCGTCGGCGACCGCGACGTACGCACGCCGTCCTTCCACGCCAGGAACTTCTACAACGCCGTCAAGGACAAGGTGCCGGCAAAGTTCGAGCTCATTCCTGACATGCCGCACAGCATGCCGTGGTACCCCAGCCACTATCGGGCAACGCTGCCGCTGATGGCCGACTTCCTTGCCAAGGACTGTGGCCCGGGCGGCCTCTGACCGGAGCTGACCTCCAGCGTCTGGTATCCGACAACCCCGCTGCCCAGGGCGGCGGGGTTTTTTCATGCCCGATTCCTGAATTCACCATTAGCAACAACAAGTTACGTCACGACATCATTCACGTTGCATTTATTTTACGCGGCACATACACTCCATTAACCGAAGCATAACAAGTGGGGATCCAACAGCATGACCATCGTCAACCGCCTCATTACGCCAAGCCGCCTGCCGCTCGCCCTGGCAGTGCTCGCCTGCCTCCAGGCAGCTCCGGTTCTGGCCCAGGACGCAGGCAATACGGAAGCGGCGGCGTCAAGCCCCTCGCGTGACAGCAAGAAGGCGACCGATCTTGACAAGGTCACGGTCACGGGTTCGCTGATCCGTCGCGCCGACTACGAGACCACCTCGCCGGTGTTCACCATCGACACCGAGCGCAACGCCGCCCAGGGCCAGGCGACGGTCAGCGAGTTCCTGCAGAAGTCCGCCATCGGCGCCGCAGAAACCCAGATCACCAACCAGTTCGGCGGCTACGTCGTCGACGGCGGCACCGGCGTCCAGACCTTCTCGCTGCGCGGCCTGGGTGCCAACCGCACCCTGATCCTGCTGGACGGCCAGCGACCGGGTCCCGCGGGTACCCGTGGCGCGGTCGGCGCGTTCGACCTCAACGTCCTGCCGGCAGCAATCCTGCAGCGCGCGGAAATCGTCAAGGACGGCTCTTCGTCCATCTACGGCTCCGATGCGGTGGCCGGCGTGGTCAACCTGATCACCAAGAAGCACTTCGATCGTCCGGAAATGACCTTCACCGGCCGCGTTCCCACCGAAGGCGGTGGCGAAGTGTTCTCTGCCTCGCTCGCCAATGGCTGGAACTTCGAGAAGGGCAGCATCGTCGCCGCCGTCGAGTGGTACAAGCAGAACGAGCTGACCCGCGGCGATCGCGACTTCTTCAAGTGCAGCCGTGACCTGATCACCGATGGCAACGGCAACAACATCGATCGCCAGGATCATTCGATCCTGCGGGGCACCGACCTCGCCGGCTGCCAGAACATGCTGATGAACGTGATCGATGTCGGCGCCGTCCGCTACGTGCCGAGCCCGGAGGGCACCACCGTCGGTCCGTTCCCGGGCTACCGCCCGCGTGCGAACAAGACCTACGCCAACAACCCGATTGCGTACTACGAAGAGCCGCAGAACTTCGCGCGCTGGGGTGAAGGCAACATCATCAACAAGCAGGAACGCAAGTCCGTCTACGTCGCCGCCGACTTCGGCTTCGACTCGTTCAACTGGAAGACTCAGTTCCTGTACAACAACCGCACCACGGACAACTTCCAGTGGCGCCAGTTCTTCCCGACGGTCTACATCCCGGGCACGACCACCAAGGCCCAGCCGGTGATGCCGTTCAAGTCGGCGTCGAGCGTTGAGGTCGATTACTTCTACATTGCCAACAAGCTGGATGGCCTGTTCAAGGGCACCGAGTCGTGGGGCTGGGAAGTCAACGCGAACTACAGCCGCTCCAGCGGCAAGTACTCGACCCTCGGCATCCGCAACTCGATCACCGGTGATCTCGGTCGTCCGGGTACCGGCACCACGCCGGCGGCCAACTACTTCGACCCGGGCTACCTGAGTGGTGCCAAGGTCGACGAACTGGTCGGCATCCTGGGCATCACTGCACGTGGCAAGACCACCTACGACCAGGCCACCGTCAACGCCATCTTCTCCGGCAACCTGTTCGAGCTGCCGGCCGGTCCGGTGGGCGCAGCCTTCGGCCTGGAGTATCGCTACTACAAGATCAACGACCAGCCGGGCGAGGGCTACAAGGACCTGTGGGGTTCGAGCACGGCCGATGTCACCAAGGGTGATGACAAGGTCAAGGAAGCCTTCCTCGAGCTCGACATTCCGCTGCTGAAGGGCATTACCGGCATCGAGTCGCTGAGCCTCAATGCCTCCGGTCGTGTTTTCCGCTATGACTCCACCGGCAGCACCGAAAGCGTCTGGAAGACCGGCCTGAACTGGCAGATCATCCCGTCGCTGCGCCTGCGCGGCACCATCGGTACCTCGTACCGCGCACCGGGCCTGTACGAGCTGTTCCTGGGCAACCAGACCGGCTTCCAGCCGCAGAGCGCCATCGACCCGTGCATCCGCTGGGGCGAGAGCAACAACACCAACATCCGCGCGAACTGCGGCGCCGCCGGCATTCCGGATGACTACGTCGGAGCGGGTTCAAGCGCAACGGTCTTCACCAGCGGCGGCGCCGGCAACCTGAAGCCGGAAACCTCCACCGCCAAGAGCGTTGGCCTGGTGTTCACTCCCTCGTTCACCGATCTGAGCATTGCGATCGACTACTTCGACTACAAGGTCAAGGGCCAGATCACCTCGCTGGGCGCGGATGACATCGTTTCGGGCTGCTACGGTTCCACGACCTTCCCGAACCGCTACTGCGATCTCATGAAGCGCAATCCCACCACCGGGACTGACGCCAACTCGATCACCGAGGTGTATGCCCAGTACCTGAACATCAACGAGCAGCGCACCCGCGGCTGGGACATGACCCTGAACTGGGAGCATGAATTCAGCTTCGGCAAGTTCTCGCTGGACAACCAGGTCACCTACACCGTCGAAGACGTTGCCAACCTGTTCGACAGTGCCGAGGCCAGCGGCCTGTCCTCGTCGGACCAGCTGGGCCTGATCGGCCGTCCGAAGATTGTCTCCAACCTGGGCCTGAGCCTGGAGCGTGGCGATTGGACCTACAACTGGCTGACCCAGTACGTGGGTAAGACGGAGAACAAGAACCTCAATCCGGTGTTCACCTACCAGGGTCGTCCGAACTCCTACCGCGACCTGGTCGCCGAATCCCGCATCTATCACACGGTTTCGGTAAGCTACAAGCAGGCCGACTGGGAAGTGCTTGCCGGCGTGGCAAACGTGTTCAACGCCACTCCGCCGCAGGTTTCCACCGGTGCGACCACCAGCCGCTACGGCAACGTTGCTCCGTTCGCAACGCAGTACGACTACTTCGGCCGCACCCCGTTCGTGCGCCTGAAGTACCGCTTCTGATCCCAGCCTGACCGCAGTACCGACAGACCCGGCTTTTGCCGGGTCTGTCTTTTCCGGGCCACGAACCCGGCCCCTTGCGCCCGGCCATGACCTTCGACACCCTTGCGGGGCAGGCCGGCGGCGTATCGTTCGGCCCACGGCCGTCCCTGCGGCCCTTCCCTGACTCACTCGGCCTGGAGGCCATTCAAGTGACCCGTACTCCCAAGATCGTGCTGCTGACCCTGGCCGTTTCGGCCGCGCTGGTCGGCTGCGGCAAGACTGAAGCCCCGGCCAAGGACGCCACCGCCTCCACGCCGGCTGCCGCCGAAGCTACCCAGTACACCCTGGACGAAAGCAAGCTGCCGGCCTACAACGCCTTCCAGCCCAGCGACCTGGATACCAGCAAGGACGCCTGTGGCGCCTTCGGCGACTACGTCAACAGCAAGTGGCTGGCCGCCAATGAAATCCCGGGCGACCGCACCAGCTGGGGCGCCTTCACCATCCTCGACGAGCGTTCGGTGGCAGTGCAGCACCAGCTGGCCGAGCAGGTCGCGCAGGTGAAGAACCCGAACCACATCGAGAAGATCGTCGGCGACCTGTGGGCCACCGGCATGGACGAAGCCAAGATCAACGCGCAGGGCATCGAGCCGCTGAAGGCCGACCTGACCGCGATCGACGGCCTGCAGGACAAGGCCGCCATCGCCAACTACCTGCGCACCAGCGCGGCCAAGGGCGACAACGTGCTGTTCGGCTTCGGCGC
>NZ_JAPTFX010000055.1:0-27322 GCF_030985895.1 Stenotrophomonas sp. Sm6012
GGCCGGCATCACGGTGAACCAGGGTTGCCGGCCAGCGGTCGGCACTACCGGGCACAGCTTCAGCCGCGCAGTTCGGCCAGCTGCGCCTGCAGTTCGGCCACGGCCGCTTCCAGCTGTGCCACGCGCTCGGCCAGGCCCGGATCGGCTGCGTCGCTGCCACCGCCACTGCTGGCGAACTTCGCCGCCAGCGCTGCGCCGTCCACTTCGCCACACAGCAGGTGCATGTAGCGGTCTTCGCGCTGGCCACTGGCACGCGGCAGCACCACCAGCAGCGCGCGCTGCTGCAGGCGCTCGATGGCGTGTCGGGCTTCGTCGGTGTCGGCGAAACGGTGCAGGCGCTCGCTGCGCGAGACCAGCTCGCCCAGGGTCTGCGGCCCGCGCAGCAGCAGCAGCGCCAGCAGCACGGTCTGCTGCCGGGTCAGGTCCAGTGCGGCCTGCAGGCGGTGCTCGTAGCGGTCCGCGCGCGAGGAGAAGTGCTGGCGGGCCAGGCCCAATGCCTCCAGCTGGCGCAGCGCGTGCTGCACGCTGCCGGCGTCCACGTTCATCACCGGCTCGCGCGCGGTCTTCTGGTTGGCCGCCGACTGGGCGGCGTTGACCGTCAGCGGGTAGGTGTCCGGGGTGGTCGCCTCCTTCTCCACCAGGCAGCCCAGCAGGCGGGCCTGCACGGCGTCGAGCAGGGGAACGTCGGGGGTCTGGGCGGAATCGGTCATGGCGGCCTCCGGAAGGGCAACGGGTCAACCGCCAAGCATAGCCGTCCCGGCGGCGGCTTTGCCGGTAAAATGCGCCGGTATATCTGATTGCCGGTGAACCCATGCGTCGTCCCGTTTCCCTGTCCCTGACCCTGCTCGCCACCGCGGCACTGGGCCTGTCTGCCTGCAAGCGCGTGGATGCGCCTGCCGCCGAAGCCGCTGCCCCGGAGGCCCCGGCCGCCGCCAAGGCCGATGGCGCGCTTGATGCCACCGCCAATGACAATCTCAATGCCGTGCTGTGGATGCAGCGCGCGCAGGAGTACAAGGCGATCACCGAGCAGACCTACCGTGCCGCCGCCGACCACCTGGACGCGGCGCTGAAGGAAGCCCACTGGGACGCACTGGTGCCGGAGGAGCGCGGCAACGAGGCCAAGGGCCTGAAGCCGGCCGTGGTGCTGGACGTGGATGAAACCGTGCTGGACAACTCGCCCTACCAGGCGCGCCTGGTGCGCGATGGCAAGGAATACGACGAGCTGACCTGGGACCAGTGGGTGGCCGAGAAGAAGGCCAAGGCCATCCCCGGCGTGGTTGATTTCGCCAAGGCCGCCAACGCCAGGGGCGTGACCCTGCTGTACATCTCCAACCGCGCCGTGCACCTGAAGGACGCCACCCTGGCCAACCTGCGCGAGCAGGGCCTGCCGGTGGCCGACGACAGCGTGTTCCTCGGCCTGGGCACCGTGGTGCCGGGCTGCGAGCAGAACGGCAGCGAGAAGAACTGCCGCCGCCGCCTAGCCGGGCAGCAGTACCGCGTGCTGATGCAGTTCGGCGACCAGCTGGGCGACTTCGTGGAAGTGACCGCCAACACCAACGACGGCCGTGACGCGCTGCTGCAGCAGTACCACGACTGGTTCGGCGAGCGTTGGTGGATGCTGCCGAACCCGACCTACGGCGGCTTCGAGCCGGCGCAGTTCAACAATGACTACAGCCAGTCGCGGCAGGCCCGCCACGACGCCAAGCGCGCCGCCCTGGACTACGCACCGTGAGCCGCGCGCCACTGCCGCTGCGCGATGACGAGCGCCTGATCTTCGCGCTGGACGTGCCCGACCGCGTGCAGGCACTGGAGTGGGTCGATCGCCTCGGCGACAGCGTGGCGTTCTACAAGATCGGCATGGAACTGCTCGCCTCCGGCGAGTACTTCCAGGTGCTCGACGAACTGGCCCGGCGCGACAAGCGGGTGTTCGTCGACCTGAAGTTCTTCGACATCCCGGCCACCGCCGCGGCGGTGATCAAGCGGTTGTCGCAGTGGCCGGTCAGCTACGCCACCATCCACGGCTGGCATCCAGCGATGATGGAGGCCTGCGCGGCCGCCAACAGCAGCGACATGCGCCTGCTGGCGGTGACCGTGCTGACTTCGATGGGCCGCCCGGACCTGGCGCAGATGGGCATCGACCGCGAGCCGGTGGACGTGGTGGTCGAGCGCGCGCTGGCCGCCCAGGCGGCGGGCATCGATGGCGTGATCGCGTCGGGCCAGGAAGCTGCCCCGATCCGTGCCGCCACCGGCGCTGGATTCTCGATCGTCTGCCCGGGCATCCGCCCCGGCGGCCCGGTCGGCGATGACCAGAAGCGCACGGTCGGCGTGGCCCAGGCCTTTGCCGATGGCGCCGATGCGATCGTGGTCGGCCGTCCGATCCGCCTGGCCACCGATCCGCAGGCGGCGGCGCGGGCCATCCAGCAGGAAATCGCGTCGGCTCTGGCTGCGCGCTGAGGCAGTGGAGAACGCCGGTCACGCCGGCACTATGAACGCCATCGCGACCCGTGCGCGATGGCGTTCGCATTTGTGCGGCCACCACTGACGCAGACAGCGCATGGCGTGGAAACTGTGCGCGCGTTCGCCCTGTGAACGCCATCACTGCTTCCCAATCGATGCACCGGCACGGACCGCGGCCGTGCCGGTTCCAACCATCGATAGAGGAGTACAGGGATCATGTATCGCAGCACCTCTTTGTTCATCGGCCTGCTGTTGGCCGCGTCTGCCACACCTGCGATCGCCGCACCGCAGGTGCGCGAGGCACCGCGCATCATCGGCGGCGAAGCCGCCCAACCGGGCGAGTACCCGTTCATGGTCAGCATCCAGGGCGTCTTCGACGGCGACTCGGACCATGACCGCCATTTCTGCGGCGGCACGCTCATTTCACCGTCGTGGGTACTGACCGCCGCGCATTGCCTGCAGGGCGAGAATCCGACCGGCCTGGCGGTGCTGGCCGGCGAGGCCACGCTCTCCACCGAGGCCGCGTCGCGTGCCTCCAACGTCAAGGCAATCCACATCCATCCGGCCTTCAACAGCGGCAACTCACTGGAGCATGACGTCGCCCTGATCCAGCTCAGCGCGCCGCTGGCCGATGCGCAGCCGGTCGCCCTGCGGCTGCGGGCCGATGCGAGCTATCTCAAGCCGGGCCGCGAGTTCACCGTGATCGGCTGGGGCGACACCGACATCGGCGATGGCCGTGTCTATCCCACCCAGCTGCAGACGGTGCAGGTGCCGTTCGTGCCGTTCAACGAATGCCAGCAGGCCTACGGCGGTGAGCTGTCGAGCGGCAAGGTGATCTGTGCCGGCCGCGAGGGCATCGACAGTTGCCAGGGTGATTCCGGCGGGCCGCTGCTGCTGCGACTGCGCGAGGGCTGGACCCAGTTCGGCGTGGTCAGCTGGGGCGAAGGCTGCGCGCTGGCCGGCTATCCCGGCGTTTATGCCCGAATCGCCGAAAAACACGCCGTAGATTTCATTGAGGCGGTCTGGCAGCGCGATTGATTCAATAAAATCAAATACATATATCGCATTACGTGAAGTGTTGCCTTAACTTTCCGGGCAGCGTAGGATCGCCGCCATCCGGTCCTTGGACCGGACATGTGCCACAACACTGTCCTCCGGCCCCGTGCCGGCTTGAAGAGCCTGTGATCCCTGTGATCCCGGCTCTTTTTTTATGCTTTTCAGCGATTTGCATCCTCGGCTGTGGAAACCGTGACGGCCCGGCTTGCCGCTGTCACGTCGCAGGCCGCAAGATGCGGACCGGTCCGGGGAATCCGAATGCATGAGCGTGGCGGTGCGAGGAAGGTCTGCGCGTGGATGGGGGCTGGCGGCCATGCTGCTGCTGGCCGTGGCGGCGTGCCGCGAGTCTGGCAACGACCCGGCCAAGCCAGCGGCCGAGCCGGTGGCTGCGGTACAGGCGATGGCGTTGCGCCTGGCCGAAGACGATCTGGTCGGTTACGCCAGGCTGTCGGTACCGCCCAGCCAGTACCAGCGCCTGCAGCAGGCCTGGGCCGAGGGCCACAGCCAGTGGCCGCTGACCGAGCTGCCACTGGGCGACCAGCTGCTGCCGATGCTGGCCGCCCTGCGCAAGCCCAATGCCAGCACCGAACTGCAGCGCAGCTTCGACCGCCAGCTGGCCGGCCAGGCCGGTGCGGTGCGCCAGGCCGCACAGTCGATGGGCAACTTCGGCGTGCAGTACCTGCGCCACCAGAAGGGCTACACCCCCGGCCAGCAGGCGCATTACATTGCCCTGGTCGAGACCCTGGCGGCCTGGGCGCAGGGCGCACCGATCAGCGACCGCGCCCGTGCGCGCAGCACCATCGCCGCGCTGGTCGGCGCCGCCGGCAAGGTCGGCTTCGATGACGAGGCCGGCCTGCAGGCCGCGGGCATGGAAGGCAGCCTGCAGCAGCTGGCACCGTTCATCTATACCCTCAAGGCCGTGCTGGGCAGCTACGGGCTGGGCGTGGACGAAGCCCTGCGCAGCGTGCGTGGGGAACTGCTGTCGGTGGAAGGTGACAACGCGCTGGTGCGCCTGCACTACGACCTGGCAGGCCGCGAGATGAGCCTGCAGCTGCCACTGAGCCGGCGCGAGGGCCACTGGTACCTGACCCGCACCCTGGCCGACACCGACGCGCTGTTGCGCAAGGCCGATGCGGCCCGTGCCGACGCAGCGCCGGCCCCGGCCGAAGTCCCCGCCGAGGGCGGGGAAGCGGCAACGCCATCGCCTAAGCCATAATGGCGCCGATGTCGAAACAGAACCCGCTGCCGTTCCCCGGCGAAGAATCTCCGTCGACGCCCGCCGATACGGTGCCGGCGTCCCCCTCGACCGGTACCGGCCCGAACCCGGTACCGCCGCCGGCGCACGCGCGTTCGGCCGGCCGCCGCCCGCTGTGGGCGCGCCTGCTGGGCCGCCTGGTGGAGCCGTGGCTGTCGCTGAAGATCGAACCGGAAGACCCTGGCCAGTACAACGATGGCCGCCCGGTCATGTACGTGCTGGAAGACTATGGCCTGTCCAACGCGCTGATCCTGGACAAGGCCTGCCGCCAGGCCGGGCTGCCGTCGCCGCTGGTGCCGCTGGCCGGTGACCCGACCGGCCGCAAGCGCGCCTACCTGGCGCTGTCGCGACGCAGCTCCAGCAATTCGCTGATCCCCGAGCAGCGTGGCGCCAAGACCCACTCCGATTCGCTGGCCAAGGTGCTGCAGGCACATCGCGTGCGCGATGACCTGGACGTGCACCTGGTGCCGGTGTCGATCTTCGTCGGCCGCGCGCCAGACAAGCAGAGCGGCTGGTTCGCCGTGCTGTTCTCGGAAAACTGGGCACTGGTCGGCCGCTTCCGCCGCCTGCTGGCGGTGCTGCTCAACGGCCGCAGCACCATCGTCCGCTTCGCCCCGCCGATCTCGCTGCGCAGCACCGTGGACGAAGGCCTGGAGCCGGAGCGCACGGTGCGCAAGCTGCAGCGCGTGCTGCGCACCCATTTCCGCCGCATCCGTGAATCGGTGATCGGCCCCGACCTGTCGACCCGGCGCCTGCTGGTCGACCAGGTGCTGGCAGCCGAACCGGTGCGCGAGGCGATCGCCGCACAGGCCAAGCGCGACAATTCGAAGCCGGCCGATGCCTGGAAGAAGGCACATGCCTACGCCTGGGAAATCGCCGCGGACTATTCCAGCCCGGTGGTGCGCTCGGCCAGCTTCATGCTCAGCCACGTGTGGAACCGCATCTATGCCGGTGTGCTGGTGCATCACCTGGACAAGTTCAAGGCGGCTGCGCCGGGCCATGAAGTGGTGTACGTGCCCAGCCACCGCAGCCACATGGACTACCTGCTGCTGTCCTACCTGCTGTACGACCGCGGCATCGTGCCGCCGCACATCGTGGCCGGCATCAACCTGAACCTGCCGGTGGTCGGCACCCTGCTGCGCAAGGGTGGCGCGTTCTTCATCCGCCGCTCGATCCGCGGCAACGCGCTGTACTCGGCGGTGCTGAGTGAATACGTTGCACAGCTGGTGGCTGGCGGCTATTCGCTGGAGTACTTCGTCGAAGGTGGCCGCTCGCGTACCGGCCGCCTGCTGCAGCCCAAGGGCGGCATGATCTCGATGACGCTGCGCGCGTTCCTGCGCCAGCCGCGCAAGCCGGTGCTGTTCCAGCCCATCTACATCGGTTACGAGAAACTGATGGAAGGCGGCAGCTACCTGGACGAACTGTCCGGCCGGCCGAAGGAAAAGGAATCGATCTGGTCGCTGCTGTGGGGCATCCCCAAGGTGCTCAAGCAGAACTACGGCCAGGTGGTAGTGAACTTCGGCGAGCCGATCGCGCTGAACGATGTGCTGGCCGAGAAGGCGCCGGAGTGGAAGGGGGAAGCGGTCTCCGAGGACGAGAAGCCGGCCTGGCTGTCGACCACGGTGGACACGCTGGCCGAACGCATCCAGGTGCGTATCAACGGTGCCGCCGACGTCAATCCGATCAACCTGCTGGCGCTGGCCCTGCTGTCCACGCCCAAGCATGCGATGGGCGAGGCCGACCTGATCGCGCAGATCGAGCTGTGCAAGACCCTGCTGGTCGAAATGCCGTATTCGGACCGGGTGACGGTCACTCCGCACTCGCCGGAGCGGATCATCGCCCACGCCGAGGAAATCAACGTCCTCACCCGCATCAAGCACCCGCTGGGCGATGTGCTCAGCGTCAGCGGCGATACCGCGGTGCTGCTGAGCTACTTCCGCAACAACGTGGTGCACCTGTTCACCGCCTCCTCGTGGGTGGCCTGCTGCTTCCAGAACAACCGCCGCATGAGCCGTACCGGCCTGGTCCAGCTGGGCCGCACGGTGTACCCGTTCCTGCAGGCCGAACTGTTCCTGCCGTGGAGCGAGGACGAGTTCGCCCAGCGTATCGACCGGACCATCGATGTGTTCGTGCGCGAAGGCCTGCTGCAGAACGTCAACGATGACGACGGCGGCATCCTGGCGCGCAACACCGGGCAGACCGACGAAGTGTTCCGCCTGCGTGCGATCGGCCATTCGCTGCAGCAGGCGTTCGAGCGCTACTACATCGCCATTTCTGTGCTGGTGAAGAACGGCCCCGGCGTGCTCGGCGCGGCCGAGCTGGAAAGCCTGTGCCAGCAGGCGGCGCAGCGCCTGAGCCTGCTGTATGCACCGGCGGCACCGGAGTTCTTCGACAAGTCCCTGTTCCGCGGCTTCATCCAGAAGCTGCGCGAACTGCGGCTGGTGTGGCCGGACGAGAACAGCAAGCTGCTGTTCGACGAACGCCTGGATGCCTGGGCCAAGGATGCCAAGTTCATCCTCGGCCGCGAGCTGCGCCACACCATCGAGCGGGTCAGCCCGGAAGCGGCACGCCCGGACGAGGCTGCGCCGCAGGATTGACGGCAGGGCCGAGGGTTGCCCGGCGAACGGCATGCCAACCAAGGTTGGCCCCCACCAAAGCAGTAGGCCAACCAAGGTTGGCCCCCATCCGAACCCGGCGTCAGGCCGGCTCGTCGGGAATCTGCAGGCTTTCCAGCCGGGCGATGCAGTCCTTCAGCTGCAGCTTGCGACGCTTCAGGCGCTTGGACTCCAGCTCGTCCTCGCCGTTGGCGGCCATGCGGGTGATCTGTTCATCCAGCAGGCGGTGCTCGGCGCGCAGGGCGGCGAGGTGCTCGACGATCTCGGCGGGGCTGTAGGTGTCCACAGCCTACGAGCATACACAGCGATGATGACTGCCGGGAGAGGGGAGCCCCTCGGCCCGGCCGCGGCGGCTCCGAGCCGTTAGAATGGAGCCCATGAGTGCCGTGATTTCCCTTCCCGATCCCCCGCCCCGCGCCGCCCGCGATCCGCGCGTGGCCGAGCGCGAGCAGCACAAGCTGGCCAAGCGCCTGCGCCGCCAGGTGGGCGAGGCGATTGCCGACTTCGGCATGATCGAGGCCGGTGACAAGGTCATGGTCTGCCTGTCCGGTGGCAAGGACAGCTACACCCTGCTGGACGTGCTGCTGCAGCTGCAGAAGAAGGCGCCGGTGCCGTTCGAGCTGGTGGCGGTGAACCTGGACCAGAAGCAGCCGGACTTCCCCGAGCACGTGCTGCCGGAGTACCTGGCCGGGCTGGGCGTGCCGTACCACATCATCGAACAGGACACCTATTCGGTGGTCAGCCGGGTCATTCCGGAAGGCAAGACCATGTGTTCGCTGTGCTCGCGCCTGCGTCGTGGCGCGCTGTACAACTATGCCGAGACCCACGGTTTCACCAAGATCGCGCTGGGCCATCACCGCGACGACATGGTGGCCACGTTCTTCATGAACCTGTTCCACCACGCCAAGCTGTCGGGCATGCCGCCGAAGCTGCGCAGCGATGACGGCAGGCACGTGGTGATCCGGCCGCTGGCGTACGTGCGCGAGAGCGACATCGTCGAGTACGCGCAGGCACGCCAGTTCCCGATCATTCCCTGCAACCTGTGCGGCAGCCAGGAGAACCTGCAGCGCCGCCAGGTCGGCCTGATGCTCCGGCAGTGGGAGAAGGACCACCCGGGCCGCATCGAGCAGATCGCGCGTGCCATGGGCGAAGTGCGGCCCTCGCAGCTGGCCGATACCACCCTGTTCGACTTCATGGCGCTGGGCCGTCGCGACGACGCGCCGCTGCCCGACGCCCATGCCTGGCTGGCCGGCTCCCCGGCCGACGCCGACGCAGATCCCGAGACGCCCGCCATTTAAGGTCGGTCGCCCTTCCTCTTTGCCATCCGGAATTCCATGTTCTTTCGCAACCTGACGTTCTTCCGTTTCCCGACCGCCACCGATTTTTCCGAAGTCGACACCCTGCTGCCGCACGCCCTGCTGAAGCCGGTCGGCGCGCTGGAAATGAATTCGCGCGGCTTCATCTCGCCGTTCGGCCGCGAGGAGAAGGAACTGCTCTCCCACCGCATCGCCGAGCACCTGTGGCTGACCGTGGGCGGTGAGGACAAGATCCTGCCGGCGGCGGTGGTCAACGACCTGCTCGAGCGCAAGCTGGAGGAGATCGAGGAAAAGGAAGGCCGTCGCCCGGGCGGGCGCGAGCGCAAGCGCATGAAGGACGACCTGCTGCATGAACTGCTGCCGCGCGCCTTCGTGAAGTCCTCGCGCAATGACGCCTTCATCGACCTGCAGCACGGTTATGTCGCGGTGGATACCTCCAGCCGCAAGACCGGCGAATACTTCATGTCCGACATCCGCGGCCTGCTCGGCAGCTTCCCGGCGATGCCGCTGAATGCCGAAGTCGCGCCGCGCTCGATCCTGACCGGCTGGATTGCCGGCGAGCCGCTGCCGACCGGGCTGAGCCTGGGCGAAGAGTGCGAGATGAAGGACCCGGTGGAGGGCGGCGCGGTGGTCAAGTGCCAGCACCAGGAGCTGCGCTGCGACGAGATCGACAAGCACCTGGACGCCGGCAAGCAGGTGACCAAGCTGGCGCTGATCTTCGAAGACAACCTGTCGTTCGTGATCGGCGACGACCTGATCGTGCGCAAGCTGAAGTTCCTCGACGGTGCCCTGGACCAGCTGGAGCACGCCGACGAAGACGGCCGCCGCGCCGAGTTCGACGCCCGCTTCGCCCTGCAGAGCGCCGAGATCCGCCGCCTGTTCCTGTTGCTGGAAGAAGCCTTCAAGCTCAGCAAGGCTGACTGAACAGGCACTGCGTGGGCCGCCGGTCATCCAGCGGCCCGAAGCGGCGCTATGCTGGCGCCATGAGCCGCCTGTTGCGCCGCCTGATCTCACCCGCTCCGCCCGCCACCGTGCAGCGTGACACCGTCCGCCTGCGCCTGGAGGATGCCGAGATCGAGGTGCTGCGCGTGCGCGATCCGCGCGCACGCCGGATCAAACTGAGCGTGGACGAGCGTGGCGCACGCTTGACCCTGCCGCCGCGCGCCAGCCTGGTGATGGGCGAGCGATTCCTGGAACAGCACCGCGACTGGTTGGCGCTGCAGCTGCGCCAGTACCAGGGCCACGGCCTGCCGGCGCCGCTGCAGCCGGGCGAAGCCGGTGTGCTGCCGTTGCGCGGCGAACTGTTGCCGCTGCGTTGGCAGGAAGGCCGCTATGCGCGCCTGGAGATCGACGCGCACGGCGCCTGCGTGCAATGGCCGAACCGTGGCGGCGATGCCACCCTGCGCCGCCTGCTGCGCGAATTCTACGAAGCCCAGACCCGTGCCGATGTCGGCCGCTGGCTGCCGAAGTACCTGCCCACCCTGCCGCGCGCGCCGAGCCGCCTGCGGCTGAAGGTGATGTCCTCGCAATGGGGCTCGCTGGCCCCCGACGGCAGCATGGCGCTGGACCTTGCGCTGGTGCTGGGGCGCCCGGAAGCGTTCGAGTACGTGCTGGTGCACGAACTCTGCCACCTGATCCAGCCCAACCACTCGCCCGCGTTCTGGCATGAAGTGGAACAGCGCTTCCCCGCCTGGCGCGAACAGCGCGACTACTTCCAACTGGAAGGGCGCAGACTGAAGGCCATGCTACGCCAGCTGTTGTAGAGCCGAGCCGATGCTCGGCCAACGCGCGCAGCGCGGGGTTCCAGTCATCTCGTTGAAGAGCAGCCGAGCATGGCCCGGCTCTACAGAAGAGCGCGCGCAGCGCGCGACCCGCTCCTGCTCTTCTTTCTTTCTTCCGTGGCTGGGCACGCACGGAAACTGTCTGAGGCCGGGCGGGTGAGCCATGCAGGGGCGTTGGCGCCATGGATGGCGCCATCGAGCTTACAGGGATGTACTTGCAGCGTCCCCTGCATGGCTCACCCGCCCGGCCCAGCACGGCTTTGCCTTCAGATACCGCCAGCCACGAGGGGCTCAGCCGTTGGCCGAAACCTCCATCACCCCACCCGCAGCGCCGCCGCCGCCGCCCAGCGTGCCGCCACCCGCGGCGCGGTAATGCACACCGCCTGGTCGGTCACCGTGGTCACCGCGCGCTCCAGCAGCTGGATGTCCGCCTCGTGCTGGCGCGCCACATGCGGGTCCTCGAAGAAGATCGCGCGCTGGCAGCGCCCTTCCAGCACGCGGTCGGCAATCTGCGCATCACCGCCCATCGGGCCGCTCTGGTAGCGCGTCACCCACGGCGTGTCACTGGGCCAGCCGCGGCTCCAGGCCAGTTCGTTCAAGCGCTGCCCGGTGGTGCCCGTCGCCACGCGCTCGCCGAATCGCGCCAGTACCGCGAAGTGCTCGTCGGCGAAGGCCAGCATCGCCGGCTTCATCGCATCGTGCGCGATCAGCGCCAACGTCTGCCCTTCGAACGCATGCAGATCGTCGGCACCGGGATCGCTTGGCAGCCCGGCATGCACACGCTCCACCTCCACCCAGTCGCGCGCAGTGGCTACGGTCGAAATGAACGGCTTGCCGTGGATCACGCACTGTCGTTTCAGCGCCGTCGCTTCCGGAAACACCGATGACGGATCGACCGGATCGATCAGATAGATCGCGCCATCCAGCGTCCGTTCCGGGCCCATGCCGACCACCTCGGCCACCAGCTTCATCAGGCCGCCTTCGCGTCCGTAGGGATAGCGGTGCAGGCCGTCGTACCCGGCCAGGAATCCCTGTCGCCCGATCGCGTCATGGGTGCGGCCGACCGCGTGCAGCGACACCCCCAGTTCGCGCAGTCCGGGCTCGCTGGCACGCAACCAGCGGAACAGGGCCGCACGCACGTCGTGATGGTGGAGACGGTTGGCAGCCAGGCCGATGCGCATCAAGAGCTCCGCAGATACGGGTGAAAGCGGCAGTGTATGTCGCCATTCCCCGTTCTGGATGTTTTTACAACTTTCTTCATTGCTGCCTGCTGACACGTCGCTAGCGTGGCAGGCAGCGGTACCGCTGCGCGGCCGTTTCTCCCGCCGGCGAATGAGGATGCCTGCCGTGAACGTCGTTGGGTTTCCTGCCGCTGCCGTGATGGCATGCCTGCTGCTGCCAGCCACCACCTCCGCACGTTGCGGGTCGCCGCTGCGTATCGCCTGGCCATCCGACCGCACGCCGTTGTCCGCCAGCGTGCAGGGGCAGGCGAACGGACCCGATGCGGACTACCTGGCGCTGCTGGGTGCCCAGCGACCCTTGCAGCCACAACCGTTGCTGGCCGCTGCGGTGGCCGAGGGCAGGGTGCCCGACGGCATCCAGGCGCTGCTGGGCTGGCCCCGTTCGCAACTGCCCCCGGGCTGGGTGGCCAGCGCTCCCTACCTGCAGCTGCCGCAGGTGATCGTACGGCGCCGGGATGCGCCACCGGTGCTGGGAATAGGGGCGCTGCGCGGACGCACCGTGGCCAGTCCGGACCCCGAGCCGTTGGCCGCGATGCTGGCCGAACAGGCACCGGGCGCACAGCTGCTTCCCCCGGCACCGCTCGATGACGCGCTCTCGCTGCTGGGCACCGGCCTGGTCGATGCGGTGATCGCCAATCTGGGTGAGGTCGAGGCTGCCCTGCGGCGCTACCGGGGAGATCCACTGGTCGTCGCTGCACCGGCCGGTTTCGACGATGCGCTCGTGCTGGCCACGGTGCCAGCCTGTGCGGGCATCATCGAACCGTTCGAGCAGGCCGTGTCCAGTTTGAGTGGCGCACGACGCCAGGCAATGCGTGCGGCCTGGTTGCCGGCGGTGCCGCGAAGCCAGTCGTCACTTTCAGCTCTGCACTGGCTGGTGCCGTCCTCGCTGATCCTGCTGGCGCTCGCGCTGGTGTACGCGTTCGGCTATTGGCGCGTGCACCGCGAAAGCGAGCGCCGCCGCGTGGCCGCCCAGCGGCTGCAGGAGGTGACCTCGAATCTGCCGGCGGTGGTGTTCCAGGCGCGTCGCTCGGCAGAAGGCCACTACAGCATTCCGCAGATCGCAGGGGATGTGCATGCGCTGTTCGGGATCAGCGTCGAGACCGCGTTGATCGATCATCGGCGTCTGCTGGCCGCGGTCCACCCCGACGATCATGCGCGGTTGACGGAAGCGGTCGACGCGGCCGCGCTGGCGCGTGAGCCGATCGATGTCCTCTTCCGGACGCAGTCGCCGCAGGGCTGGCGTTGGGTGCATTCGCATGGACGACCGCTGCCGCGTGGCGGCGACGGCATCGAGTGGAGCGGCTACTGGATGGATGTCAG
This sequence comes from Stenotrophomonas sp. Sm6012, assembly GCF_030985895.1. NCBI lineage: Bacteria > Pseudomonadati > Pseudomonadota > Gammaproteobacteria > Lysobacterales > Lysobacteraceae > Stenotrophomonas > Stenotrophomonas sp. Sm6012. The sequence continues at coordinate 13,042 of NZ_JAPTFX010000055.1, forward strand.
CGAAGTGCAGTCTCGCACCCTTGCGCTGGCACAGGCCCGACGCGAGGCCGAGCAGGTGGCGCTGGCCAAGACCCACTTCCTGGCGACGATGAGCCACCAGATCCGTACGCCGATGAGCACCCTGCTGGGGATGCTGGAACGGTTGGCCGACAGCGACCTGGATGCGCGCCAGCAGCAGGTGCTTGCCACGGTGGTCGATGCGGCGAGGATGCTGCGGCAGATCCTCGACGATGTGCTGCACAGCCAGCGCCTGCAGCCTGCGCCCTTGCAGCTGCGGCCCACCAATCTGGCGGCGATGCTGCGGGCAGTGCAGCAGCTGCTGATGCCTGTTGCGGCCAGCCGGGGCCTGCACCTCCGCATCGAACTTGATCCGGCGTTGCAGCCCGGGCTGCTTGCTGATGGCCTGCGCCTGCGCCAGATCCTGTTCAATCTTGCCGGCAACGCGCTGAAGTTCACCGAGCAGGGGAGCGTGGAACTGCAGGTGCGGGTGCTGCAGCACTTGGAGGATGGCCAGCGGCTGCGCCTGCAGGTGAGCGACAGCGGTGTGGGCATCAGTCCGGAACGGCAGCAGGCGGTGTTCGCCGCCTACACCCAGGCCGAGACGTCGACGACGCGCCGCTTCGGCGGAAGTGGCCTGGGCTTGGCGATCTGCCGCGAACTGGCGGCGTCGATGGGCGCCGAACTGCAGCTGCGCAGCAGGCCCGGCGAGGGCACGACGGTGTGGATGGAGCTGGACCTGGCCGCCTGCGAGCGGCCTGCGGAGGCCTCACCGCCGCCGGCCGCGGCGGTGCCGGCGCTGCCGCCCGCCTGGGTGCTGGTGGCCGAAGACCATCCCACCAACCTGCACCTGCTGGAGCAGCGCCTGCGCGGCCTGGGGCTGCATGTGCATGCCTGCACGGATGGCCGCAAGGCCCTCGAGGCCTGGCAGGCGTGGCCGTTCGATCTGGTGATCACCGACTGCCACATGCCTGACATGGACGGATTCACGCTGGCGCGCGCGATCCGCGCCGATGCCTGTGCAGCCCGTGCGCGGGTTCCGATCATCGCGCTCACCGCCAGCGTGCTGGACAGGACACGCGAGGCCTGCCGCGACGCCGGCATCGAGCATTTCCTGGCCAAGCCGGTGGAAGCGCCGTCGCTGCACGCGCTGCTGGCCGTACTGCTGGTACCGGACTCAAACCGCCAGTAGGCGCACGATGCTGGCGGCAGCGTCGCGGCCTTCGGCCACGGCGGTCACCACCAGGTCGGCGCCGCGCACCGCATCGCCGCCGGCGAACAGGCGCGGATGCGCGGTCTGGAATGGCAGGCGGTCCTTGCCACCGGCCACGATTCGGCCGTTCGACCGGCCTTCCACGCCGTGCTCGGACAACCACGCCGGCAGCGTCGGCGAGAAGCCGAAGGCAATGATCACCACGTCCGCTTCCAGCAGCGATTCGCTGCCCTCGATCGGCACCGCGTTCTGGCGGCCGTTTGCATCGGGCTCGCCCAGCCGGGTCTCGACTACGGTCACGCCGATCACTTCATCATCGGCACCGGCTTCGATCGACAGCGGTTGTCGGTTGAACAGGAAGCGCACGCCTTCCTCGCGCGCGTTGGCCACCTCGCGGGCGCTGCCGGGCATGTTGGCCTCGTCGCGGCGGTAGGCACAGGTGACCTTGGCCGCGCCCAACCGTACCGCACTGCGCACGCAGTCCATGCCGGTGTCGCCACCACCGAGCACCACCACGCGCTTGCCGTTGAGATCGGGCAGGGCGATGGTGTCTTCCCAGCCAGCGATCGGCCGGCCCTTCGGATCGTCGCCGCCGACAATCCGGCTGTTCTGCACCAGGAACGGCAGCGCCGGCAGCACGCCCTTCAGGTCCTGGCCGTCGAGGCCACCGTCGGTGTAGCGGTAGGCCCCGGTGCCGACGAACACCGCATCGTGGGTGTCCAGCAGCTGCTGCACACTGACATCGCGGCCGATCTCCACGCCGAGGCGGAACTGCACGCCCATGCCTTCCAGTACTTCGCGGCGGCGGTGGATCACGTCCTTGTCCAGCTTGAAGCTGGGAATGCCGAACTGCAGCAGGCCACCGATCTGTTCATAGCGGTCGTAGACCACGGCGGTGATGCCGGCGCGGGCCAGACGGTCGGCGCAGGCCAGGCCGGCCGGGCCGGCACCGATCACCGCCACGCTGTGGCCGGTCGGCTGCACGGCACCCAGATCCGGGCGCCAGCCGCTGGCCAGCGCGGTATCGACGATGTACTTCTCCACCGCGCCGATGGTGACCGCGCCGAATTCCTCCAGCGTGCAGCTGCCTTCGCACAGGCGGTCCTGCGGGCAGACGCGGCCGCATACTTCCGGCAGCGGGTTGGTGCTGTGGCACAGCGTGGCGGCTTCGTGGATGCGGTTCTCCTGCACCAGCTGCAGCCACTGCGGGATGGCGTTGTGCACCGGGCACTTCCAGCTGCAGTAGGGGTTGCCGCAGTCCAGGCAGCGGCCGGCCTGGTACTGGGCGTCTTCCTTGCCGAACTTGCCGTACAGCTCGCCCCAATCGCCGGAGGTGCGCAGTTCCACCGGGATGCGCTGCGGCATGGTGCGGGGCAGGTCGAGGAACTGGAAGGCGTGCTTGCGGCTCATGGCGGGCTCTTTGATGTTTTCCGGTTGCCGGCCAGCGGCCGGCACTACGTGATCCTGGGGTGCCGGCCAGCGGCCGGTGCTCCCGTCAGGCGGCGCGTCGCAGGGTTTCTGTCAGCGACTCAATGCTGGCGGCCTTGGGTTTGACCAGCCAGAATTTGCCGATGTAATCGCGGAATTCGTCGAGGATCTGCTGCGCCCAGATGCTGCCGGTCAGCTCGCGGTGGCGACCGATCAGGCGATGCAGGTGCTGGCGGTAGTTTTCGAAGCCCTCGGCGGACACGCGATGGATGTCGATCAGTTCGTGGTTGTAGCGATCGACGAAATCACGGTCCACGTCCAGCACATAGGCCAGGCCACCGGTGAAACCGGCGCCGAAGTTCAGGCCGACCTTGCCCAGTACCAGCACCACGCCGTCGGTCATGTACTCACAGCAGTGGTCGCCGGCACCTTCCACCACCGCCAGTGCGCCGGAATTGCGCACCGCGAAGCGTTCGCCCGCGCGGCCGGCGGCAAACAGTTCGCCACCGGTGGCGCCGTACAGGCAGGTGTTGCCGATGATGGCGGTGCTGCGTGCCTCGAAGCGCGCGCCACGCGGCGGGCGCACTACCAGGCGGCCCCCGGCCATGCCCTTGCCGACGTAGTCGTTGGCCTCGCCTTCCACTTCCAGGTGCAGGCCGCCCACGTTGAAGGCGCCGAAGCTCTGCCCGGCGCTGCCGCGGAAGCGCAGTTCCAGTGGTGCCTCGGCCATGCCCTGGTTGCCGTGCGCGCGCGCCACCGCACCGGCCAGGCGCGTGCCGATGCTGCGGTCGGTGTTGTGGATCAGGAAGCGGTGCTCGCCACCGCGCCTGTGCTCGATGGCCGGGGCCAGCAGGCCATCCATCTGGGTGGCCAGGCTGTCCGGCGATTCGTACAGGCGCTGCGCGGCGCAGTGGCTGCCTTCGTAACGGGCATCGGCCAGCAGGCGCGACAGGTCCACGCGCACACCCTCGCGCGGTGCGGCCTCGATCTGCCGCAGCAGGTCGGTGCGGCCGACGATTTCCTCCAGCGAACGCGCACCCAGGTACGACAGCCAGCCACGCACTTCCTCGGCCAGCAGGCGGAAGAAGTTCTCGACGCGCTCGGGCTGGCCGGTGAAATGGTTCTCGCGCAGGCGCTCGTCCTGGGTGGCCACGCCGGTGGCGCAGTTGTTGAGGTGGCAGATGCGCAGGTATTTGCAGCCCAGCACGATCATCGGTGCGGTGCCGAAGCCGAAGCTGTCCGCACCCAGCAGCGCCGCCTTGACCACGTCCAGGCCGGTTTTCAGGCCACCATCGGTCTGCAGCAGGGTGCGCCCGCGCAGGTCGTTGGCCAGCAGCGCCTGGTGCGCTTCGGCCACGCCCAGTTCCCACGGCACGCCGGCATAGCGGATCGAGCTGACCGGCGAGGCGCCGGTGCCGCCGTCGTGGCCGGAGATGGTGATCAGGTCCGCACCGGCCTTGACCACGCCGGCGGCAATCGTGCCGACGCCGGCATGGCTGACCAGCTTCACCGACACCAGCGCGGTCGGGTTGACCTGCTTGAGGTCGTAGATCAGCTGCGCCAGGTCTTCAATCGAATAGATGTCGTGGTGCGGCGGCGGCGAGATCAGACCGATGCCCGGGCGCGCATAGCGCAGGCGCGCGATCAGTTCGTTGACCTTGTGGCCGGGCAGCTGGCCGCCTTCGCCGGGCTTGGCGCCCTGCGCGACCTTGATCTGCAGCACCTCGGCATTGACCAGGTATTCGGCGGTGACGCCGAAGCGACCCGAGGCGACCTGCTTGATCTTGCTGCGCTTGGCGGTGCCGTAGCGTGCGGGGTCCTCGCCGCCTTCGCCGGAATTGCTGCGGCCACCGAGGCGGTTCATGGCAATCGCCAGCGCCTCATGCGCTTCCGGTGACAGCGCACCCAGGCTGATCGCTGCGGTATCGAAGCGCGGGAACAGTTCGCTGGCCGGTGCCACTTCATCGAGCGGCGTGGGCGTGGCGGCCGGCACCAGTTCCAGCAGGTCGCGCAGTGCCGACGGCGGCCGTGCATGCACGGCATCGCAGTACTGCTGCCAGGCACGCGGATCGCCACTGCGCGCCGCGCGCTGCAGGGTGGTCACCACGTCCGGGTTGTACATGTGGTACTCGCCGCCGTGCACGTACTTCAGCAGGCCGCCGACATCCACGTCCTGCTGCGCGTCCCAGGCCTGCGCGCACAGCTCGCGCGCGTCGGCATCCAGGCGTGCGAAACCAGCGCCACCGATGCGCGAGGCGGTATCGGGGAAGCACAGGTCGACCACCTCCGGTTCCAGGCCGATGATCTCGAACAGCTGCGCGCCGCGGTAGCTGGCCACGGTGCAGATGCCCATCTTCGAGATGATCTTGGACAGGCCCTTGTACACGCCCTTGCGGTAGCGGCGGCCGATCTGCGACTGCTCGCCGCCCTTGCTGAGCTTGAGGATGCCGCGACGGCCCAGGTCGAACAGGGTCTGGTAGGCCAGGTACGGGTACACCGCGGTGGCACCGAAGCCGAGCAGGCAGGCCATGTGGTGCGGGTCGCGTGCGGTGCCGGTCTCGACGATCAGGTTGACGTCGCAGCGCAGGCCCAGCCGCGAGAGGTGGTGGTGGATGGCGCTGGTGGCCAGCAGGGCGTGCACCATCGGCCGCCCGGCCACCGGGTAGCGGTCGGACAGCAGCAGCATCACCATGCCGTCGCGCGCGGCCTGTTCGGCCTCGGCACAGATGCGCTCGATACCGGCACGCAGGCCTTCGTCCTCGCTGTAGGACAGGTCGAGCAGGCGGTTGGCCTGCACGTACTGGTCCATCTTCAGCAGCTGGCGCAGCTTGCGCTGGCTGAGCACAGGCGAGTTGAGGATGACGTGGTTCACCGTCTCCGGGCCGGCGTGGAAGATGTTGGTCTCCTTGCCGAGCTGGGTGGACAGGGACATCGCGCAGTCTTCGCGCAGCGGGTCGATCGGCGGGTTGGTGACCTGCGCGAAGGCCTGGCGGAAGTAGTCGTAGAGCGGACGGCTGCGCTGGCTCAGCACCGCCATCGGCGTGTCATCGCCCATCGAGCCGGTGGCTTCCTGTTCGGTCTCGGCCAGCGGCCGCAGCACCTGCTCCACCTCTTCGCTGCTGAGCTGGTAGAGCTTGTGGTAGCTGCGCAGGGTGCCTTCGTCGAAGGGCTCTTCCACCAGTGACGGGTCGATCAGTTCGGTCTGCAGGTAGGTGACGCCCTGCTGCAGCCACTGCTTGTACGGCGCGCGGCCGCGATTGATGCGATCCACCGCGTCGGAGTCGAGCAGGTCGCCGCGCTTGAGGTCGATGGCCACCATTTCGCCTGGGCCGAGCTTGCCCTTGCGCACCACGCGCTCGGTGGGTACTTCCCACACCCCTGCTTCGGAGGCGACGAGGAAGTGGCGGTCGGCGGTCAGCATCCAGCGTGCCGGGCGCAGGCCATTGCGGTCGAGCGTACACACGGCGTAGCGGCTGTCGCAGGCGACGATGCCGGCGGGGCCGTCCCACGGCTCGCTGTTGAGGCCATGGAATTCGTAGAACGCGGCCAGGTCCGGGTCCTTGAACTCCAGCGACTGGGTGGCCGGCGGCACCAGGATGCGCAGCGCCTGGATCAGTTCCATGCCACCGGCGACCATCAGCTCCAGCATGTTGTCCAGGCTCTGCGAGTCCGAACCGTGCATGGAGATCACCGGGTCGAACTCGGCGATGTCGAAGCGCGGGGTCTTCCACACCTTGCTGCGCGCCTGAGCCCAGCGCCGGTTGCCTTCGATGGTGTTGATCTCGCCGTTGTGGGCGAGCATGCGGAACGGGTGCGCCAGCGGCCAGCGCGGCAGCGTGTTGGTGGAGAAGCGCTGGTGGAACACGATGGCGCTGGAGGCCAGTTCGCGGCGTTGCAGGTCCGGGTAGAAGCGGCTGAGCTTGTCCGGCAGCACCATGCCCTTGTAGCTGATCGCATCCGGGGTGAGCGTGGTGACGTAGAAGTCGGCGTGCGCGCGCAGCTGCTGTTCGCTACGGCGCCGGGCCAGGAACAGGGCCAGCGCGAAACCGGCATCGTCCTGGCCGATGCCGGCGTCAACGAATACCTGTTCGATGCGCGGCAGCGTGTCGCGTGCCAGCTGGCCACAGACGCTGTCGTCGGTGGGCACCTCGCGCCAGCCGGCCACCTTGCAGCCCACGGCTTCCACCTGCGCCTGCAGCTGGGTGCGGCAGGCCTGCGCGGCGTCGGCATCGTGCGGCAGGAACACCAGGCCGGCGGCGAAGCGCGCGGCGACGACGACGCCGGCTTCGTTGGCCAGCAGTTTCAGGAAAGCATCGGGGCGGCGCAGCAGCAGGCCGCAGCCATCGCCGGTCAGGCCGTCGGCGGCGACGCCGCCACGGTGGGTCATGCGCGAGAGCGCGGCGATGGCGGTATCAACCAACAGGCGCGAAGGTTGATCGTCGAGCTGGGCGACCATGCCAAATCCACAGGCATCGCGCTCGGAGCGCGGGTCGTAAAGCCCTTGGCGGTTGCGGGGGGCCATCTCTACCTCGATGCGGGATGAATTGAACGGGGACACTCAAGCCCGCCCAATCCCTGGAGCGCATCGTGAGGCCACCGGATGCCTCGACTAGATCACAGGTTGCTGCAGCGCCGCAATACACGGTTGCAGCTGCAACAGAAAGCGCCGGCACGCCTGTGCCGGCGCGGGGCCGGACTCAGCCGCAGCGCGTGCCGCTCACTGTGCCCTTGTCGTCCACTTCGATGTTGAGGCGGTCGCCGAGGAACTCCATCGTGGCCACGTCGTTGGGCTTGAGCACGCGCACCTGGCTGGCGCCAGCGTCTTCCTGCGCCTGCTTGCCGAGCGCGTCGGTGTAGGCCTGGCCGACCAGGCTCTGCACCTGGCTGGCGTCGCAGGTGCCGACCGGCGGCGCCTCGGTCGCCTTGCCTGCGTCGTCGGCCGGCGCCTTGGCGGCTTCGGCGGCCTGCTGGGCGTGGGCGGTGGCCGAATCCTGTTCATCCAGCGCCGGTGCCTGGCAGGCGGTCAGGGCCAGCACGGCCGGCAGCAACAGGGCGGAGAGCGAACGGGCGCGAATCTGAAACGACATCATGACTCCGGAAGGGGTTGTGAAGACCCGAGCATAGCGGCGAACCGACCCTCACGTGTTTGTCTTGCGTTATCGACAGGATCACCGCGCCGCACCCGCGACACTCAGCGCATGCCAACGCCCTCCACTCCGGAACAACAGGCCGCGCGCGCCGCTGGCCTGCGTTATGTCGATGACACCCAGCCCGGCTTCAGCCGCCGCCGCGCCGGCAAGGGCTTCAGCTACCGCGATGCCGACGGCCACGCGCTGCGTGATGCCGCCACCCTGCAGCGCATCCGTGCGCTGGCGATCCCGCCAGCCTATACCGCGGTATGGATCTGCGCCCATGCCAACGGCCACCTGCAGGCCACCGGTCGCGATGCGCGTGGACGCAAGCAGTACCGCTACCACGCCGACTGGGCAGCGGTGCGCGATTCGGGCAAGTTCGACCGCACCATCGCCTTCGGCGAAGCGCTGCCGGGCCTGCGCAGGCGGCTCAGCCGTGACCTCAAGCAGCGGGGCTTCCCGCGCGGGAAAGTGCTGGCGGTGGTGGTCGCGCTGCTGGCCGACACCCTGGTGCGGGTGGGCAATGAAACCTACGCCAAGGAGAACAAGTCCTATGGCCTGACCACGCTGCGCAACCGGCACCTGGACCTGCTGCGCGGCGGCCGGGTGCGCATGCGCTTCCGTGGCAAGTCCGGCCAGCTGCATGAGGTGACCGTCGGTGACCGCAGGCTGGGCACGCTGGTACGCGGTGTGCAGCAGCTGCCGGGCCAGGCGCTGTTCCAGTACCGCGACGATGAGGGCGTCATCCAGCCGGTCGATTCGGGCGCGGTGAATGACTACCTGCGCGAGGTGATGGGGGAAGACTTCACCGCCAAGGACTTCCGCACCTGGGGCGGCACCCTGGCGGCGGTGCAGACCTTCGCCGCCACCGAGCTGCCGGAACCGGCCACCCAGCGCGCGCTGGCCAAGGCACAGCGCGAGGTGGTGTGCCAGGTAGCCGCGCGGTTGGGCAACACGCCGGCGGTGTGCCGCAAGGCCTACATCGACCCCTGCGTGTTCGCCGGCTGGGAGCGCGGCGAACTGGCGAAACTGGCCGGCCTGCGTGGGCCGCGCCAATGGGAGCAGGCGACGCTGAAGGTACTGCGCCGCGCGCGGCGGCTGGCCAAGCGCAGCGGCTCGACGTAGCGTCGAGCTTGCTCCACGAAAGCTATCCGTAGCGTCGAGCTTGCTCGACGGCTGTTACCCACAGTAGATCGCGGTGATGTTGTTGGTGCGGCCCTTCTCGATGGTCAGGCGGTCACCGCCTTCGCTGGCCGGCGGCACCCGCGGACCGTCGTGGCGCAGCACCCGCACGTGCAGGCTGTCGCTGTCCACGCGGGCACGCGCAACGGTGGCATCCGAAGCGGCCAGGCCCAGCGCGCCGCGCACCATGTCGCTGTGGCACTGGCCGGAAATCACGCCGTCGATCGGCTGTACCTGGGCCATCGGCGTGCTGCTGCAGGCGGCGAGGGCAAAGCAGACGGCGGTGGTGGCGATGGCATGTTTCATGGAGGCGTTCCTTGTGTGGTTGCGTGCAGCGTGCGGCGGTGCACGTGGTGGCGGAATGAATACCGTGCACATCGTGGACACGGCGTATTCACTGCTGCCGAAAGCAAGGGTGGAGACACTGCAGGAGCGGCATGCGCCGCCCCCGGTAGTGCCGGCCGCTGGCCGGCAGCCCCTTTCCCTCCCGAGGAGACCTGCATGGCCACCACCAGTAAGACCCCCGCCCGCCGCAAAGCCGCGCCCAAGGTGCGCAAGGGCAGCACCGCAAGCCAGACCGTTGCCGACCCTGATCGCCCGCGCGTGGTGAAAACCGCCACCCGCAAGGCCGCCGCCAGCGACCCGCGTGCGGCGCGGGTGGCCTCGCGGCAGCGGCGCCTGCAGGACCAGGAGAAGGCCAAGGACGCGCGCGCAGCGAAGAAGGCCACGAAGAAGACCGCCACCCAGGCCGGTGCACGCAGGCAACCTGAGGCCATGCCCGCACAGCAGCTGGCCAAGCCCGGGCATGAACACCAACTTGAGCTGGCGCCACGCTTCCTTGCGCCGGACTACGCTGGAAGCGGCAAGCTGCAGGGCCTGCGCGCGGTCATCACCGGTGGCGATTCCGGCATCGGCCGTGCGGTGGCGGTGCTGTTCGCACGTGAGGGGGCGGATGTTGCAGTGCTGCATCTGGATGAAGCCGAAGATGCCGAGATCACCCGCCAACACGTGGAACGCGAGGGCGGACGCTGCGTGGTGATCGCCGGCGACGTGCGCGATCCGCGCTTCTGCAACCGGGCGGTGAAGCAAGTGGCGAAAGCCTTCGGCGGCATCGACATCCTGGTCAACAATGCCGCGTTCCAGCTGCACTGCGAGCGCCTGGAGGATCTGGAAGACGCGCACCTGCAGGAAACCCTGCAGACCAACATCGGTGGCTACATCCAGATGGCGCGTGCGGTGCTGCCGCATCTGGGCGAGGGTGCCAGCATCATCAACACGGGTTCGGAAACCGGGCTGTTCGGCAGCAAGGCGCTGATCGACTACTCGGCCACCAAGGGCGCGATCCATGCCTTCACCAAGGCATTGGCCAGCCAACTGCTGCCGCGTGGGATCCGGGTCAACTGCGTGGCGCCAGGCCCGGTGTGGACGCCGCTGAACCCGGCCGACAAGCAGGCCGAGGACGTCGCCGAGTTCGGCAAGGACAGCGACATGGGCCGGCCCGCACAGCCCGAAGAACTGTCGCCGGCCTATGTGTTCCTGGCCTCGCCGGCCTGTGCCAGCTACATCAGCGGGGTGATCCTGCCGGTGATGGGCGGGCCGCGGGGCTGAGCCGACGGAACAGCCGGCCGCTGGCCGGCAGCCTCAGGGCACGGTCACCGCAGGCGCATGGAGATCAGCAATGCGTGGAATGAACTGCTGCGGATTGGCACCGACCAGGTTGGTCAGCACCACCACCGCCACGCCGCGCTCGGGATAGACCACGAAGGCCGAGCGCGCGCCCCCAATGCCGGCCACCTGCAGGTCGGGGGAGGCGTGCAGCACCGGCCAGCCGCCAGCCCATGGACCGGTGCGGCCATCGGCCAAGCGCTCGGCTGTCCACATGCGCTGCCGTGCCGCGTCCTGCAGCAGGTGACCCTCGCTCAGTGCGACCAGCCAGCGTGCGGTGTCGTCGGCGGTGGTGAGGATGCCGCCACCGGCCCACAGGCTGGGCGGCATGTCGTAGAACCAGTGCGACAGGCGTCGCGGAGCGTCGGCCGCATCGGTCGCGCGCGGCGCCAGGCTGTACATCGTCGCGGCATCCGGAATCAGGTCATAGCTGTCGCCGAAGGTGGTGCGTGCCATGCGTGCGGTGCTGAACTGGCCGGTGGCGAGGTAGCGGTCGTAGGGCATGCCTGATTGCTGCGCGATGATCCGTGCCAGCAGCACATAGTTGGTCTGGTTGTAGGCGAAGCGCTGGCCGGGAGCGGCTTCGACCGGGCGCGCGGTGACCGCCGTCCAGGCCTGCGCTTCGGAACCACCGCCCAGCAGGCCATTCGCATCCAGGATGTCCGGCAGGCCCGAGGTGTGTGCCAGCAGCTGGCGCACGCGTACGTCCTGCCATGCCGCCGGAAGACCGTCCAGGTAGCGCGAGGCGGGGGCATCCAGATCCACTCGCCCTTGTTCTGCCAGCTGTGCGATGGCGACCCCGGTGAAGGCCTTGGTGGCCGAATTGAGCGGGAAGCGGGTGTCGCGCGAGACGAGCACGCCGTTTTCCACATTGGCCAGGCCGTAGGCTTCGGAAAGCACGATCTGCCCGTCCTTGACCACGGCCAGCTGCAGGCCGGGGATGCGCTCGTCCAGCATGATCTGGCGGATCATGCGACGGGTCTGGTCGTTGGCCTGGTCCTGGCTGGCGGACATCGCGGCAAAGGGCAGGGCACTGATGAGCATGAGCACGACTCGAAGCGTTGGGCGGAACATGCGGGATTCCGGGAGGGCGTCGAGGGTCGGATGCAGCGGATGCGCAAAAAGGTTTAACCGCCCCGGGTCGGCCTACCGTTCGTCGGACCATGACTTCCGGGGGGTTGACTACAGTTGTCGTCACGCCGACAGTGACGACACGTGTAGTCAAGGGAGTGGTGTCATGCGTGGCAAGACGATCGGGGACCAGGAACTGGCCCTGCTGCAGTACATCGATGAACATGCGCCGGCCAGCGTCGGCGAGGTCGCCAGTGGTTATGGGGAAGCCCGTGGCCTGGCCCGCTCCACCGTGCTGACGATGATGGAGCGGCTGCGCGCGAAGGGGTATCTTCAGCGCCGGCAGCAGGAGGGCGTCTACCGCTACCAGGCCACCCGTGGCCCGGAGAGCGTGCTGCAGGGCGCGGTGGCCCAGTTCGTCGACAACACCCTGCAGGGCTCGGTGTCGCCGTTCGTGGCCTACCTGTCGCAGCGCCAGCAGGTCAGTGACAACGAACTGGCCGAGCTGGAAGCGCTGGTTGCCCAACTCCAATCGCGTCGCCACGAGGGCTGAGCCATGGACACCACGATGCTGATCCCGATGTTGGAACGGCTGGGCTGGACCAGCCTGCAGACCGTGCTGCTGGTGGCCCTGGTGTACGGCGTGTGCCGCGCATTGCCGTCGCTGTCGGCGGCGACCCGCTGCCGCCTATGGTGGCTGGTGTCGCTGCAGGCCGTGCTCGGCCTGTTCTGGAGCCAGCCGCTGCAGCTGGCCTGGTTGCCGGCACCGCAGGCAGTGGCGATGACCGCCACCGATGTGGCTGCCGACATGATCTACCCGCTGGCCCCGGAAGCCTCTGCACAGCTGCTGGCCGCGATGCCGATGCCTGCCGCGGACGTGCCGGCGGTGGCGTGGTGGGCCGTTGCGCTGGCCGCGCTGTGGGTGTCCGGCGTGCTGCTGATGGCATGGCGCACCTTCGGTGAGTGGCGCCAGTGCCGCGCGCTGCTGGCGGCGGCCTATCCCTGCCAGGACGAGGCGCTGGTACAGGCCCTGCAGTTGGCCTCCGAAGCGCACGGGGTGCGCCCTGCGCCGCGCCTGTGGATGAGCACGCAGGTGGACTCGCCGCAGCTGGTCGGGCCGTTCCGTCCGGTACTGCTGCTGCCGGCCGGCGACAATGCCCTGCAGGGTGATGCGCTGGACCTGGCGCTGACCCACGAACTTCAGCATCTGCAGCGGCGTGACCTGCAATGGGGCCTGCTGCCGGCGCTGGCCCAGCATCTGTTCTTCTTCCATCCGCTGTTGCGCCTGTCGGTACGCGAGTACGCCCAGGCCCGCGAGGAAGCGGTGGATGCGGCAGTGGTCGGCCAGCACGGTGCCAGCCGCCAGGCCTATGGTCGCCTGCTGCTGCAGCTGGGCGTGGCACCGCAGCCGCACCTGGGCGTGGCCAGTGCCGCGCCGAGCACCACCAGTCTCAAGCGCCGCCTGATGTCGCTGCAACCGCGCCGGGCCTGTCCGCGCATCCTGGCGATGGCGTTGACCGCTGTGGTGCTGGTGGTGGGCGTGGCGCCGATGCGCCTGGTTGCCGCGCCCGTGCCGCCGGCACCGCCCGCGCCGCCGGCGGCACCGAAGGCCGTGGTGCCGCCTCCGCCGAAAGCGCCAAAAGCACCGCCGGCGCCGCCCGCATCCGCGCGGGTGCCGGCCACGCCAGTGGCCCCGGCGGCTCCGGCCGAGCCGGCGGATGTCGAGGCGCTGTCAGGTCCGGACGATGCGGATGTGGCGGTCGACGTGGATGTCGATGTCGATACCGGCATGCACGGTGAACGCACGAGCTCCCACACCACCTCCATCACCACCTATGGCCGCCTGGACCTGGGCAAATCGCCGCCGCAGGCCTATGTGCTGGTGGATGGCGACTCGACCTTCGCCAATGGCGGCATGGACGACGTCACGCTGGCCCGCAAGCAGCTCGGCAAGGGGCCGGCACTGTGGTTCCGCCAGGGTGACAAGCGCTACATCGTGCGTGACCCGATGCTGGTCCAGTCGCTGCAGCGCGCCTACGCCGGTGCGTTCGACCTGGGGCAGCAGCAGAGCGCACTGGGCCGTCAGCAGAGCGTGCTCGGTCGCGAGCAGAGCGCACTCGGCAAACAGATGGGCGAGATGGGCCGCTTGCAGGGTGAGGAGGCGCGCCGTATCGCGTTGGCGGCGGCCGAGGCCGCGCGCAGTGCGATGAGCGCGCACGACATCAATCGCGAAGCCGCCGCAGAAGCCGCGAAGGCGGCGCGGGGGGCGACCGGTGACGCCGCGGTTGCGCGTGAGGCCGCACGTGAGGCCGCTGCCGAGGCACGTCGTGCGATGCAGGAAGCCCGCAGCCAGGCCGCACAGTCCAGCCGCACCCGCGACATGAACCGTTTGGCCAGCCAGCAGGCCGAACTGGCCAGCCGACAGGCGGCGCTGGGCAGCCAGCAGGCCGCACTGGGCGAGCGCCAGGCGCAGGTGCATGCGCAGGCCGCGGAGCAGGCGCAGCAGGTGATCGCCCGTGCATTGGCCAGTGGCAAGGCCGAGCGCCTCTGATCGGTAGTGCCGGCCGCTGGCCGGCAACGAGGAGTGCCGGCC
>NZ_JAPTFX010000056.1:0-26931 GCF_030985895.1 Stenotrophomonas sp. Sm6012
GCTTCTTCATGTCCGTCCTCTTGTGAGACGGACTCTACTAAGATCAGGTTGGCCCGGAAAACGGGGGGCAGGTCACCGGTGGTTTGCCCGTCGTAGCGATCCAGCACCACCCGCGAGTCGCCGTATCGGGTCATGGCGTCCGCCGTGGCACGGGTGCTGGTGCCATGCTCGCCTTCGGTGTGTTCTGCAGCAAGACGAAGACCGCCATCGGTCCGGTAGTTGACCCGGGTCGTCATGGCGTCCTGCCCCGGGGCTTGTCGTGCCCGCACGCCCACACTGGTCTGGCCGTTGAAGCGATAGGTGTAGCCGACCGCTGCCTGGAGGTCACCCCCCATGAGGTCTTTGACCAGGTTGGCGGACACTTGGCCGGCTGCCCCCAGATTGGACGACACGCCCAAGGAGGCAAAAGCCAAGCTGGATTGGCCGGTGTCGATGGCGCTGTAAGTGGCGCGCAGGGTGAAACGACGATCCGGGCGGTAGAAAACGGAGGCTTGGGTGCGCGAGGCGATGGGCAGGGCGGTCTCGCTCTGCAGCCGCCAAAACCCGTTGTTCTCTTCGTGTTCCAAGCGCACACCAAACGTAGGCCCTCGGTAGTCGTAGCGGGCTGCCCAACGCGCGCCGCCGTTGCTGCTGCGGCCCGCCTCCCCGTCCAACACGCCCCACGTGCCCGGCACCCAGGTGGAGCCGAATGTGACGTGGCGATTGCCCCGCTCGTCGGCTTGCGCACCGGCCCGAAAGGTCCAGCGATCGTTCAGACCCCGGGCCCACGACGCGCTGACGCCAACCGTGCCGTAGAGGTTCTCGTCCTCGCGCACCTGTCCGGCAGCGATTTCCCACGTGGAGAGCCCCGGGCGCAGCAGCGTGGGGGCGACGTAAAGGCGTTGGGTGGACACAGCGGTTTCCCGGCCGTAGTTGTCGCGCACCACCACGGCGGTCTGGCTAGCACCCAAGGGCGCAGCTGAGGCTGCCCAGCACGGCCAACATCTCGCCCCAAAACTCCGCTGCATCGAAGGTGGCCAAGGCAGAGGCCAGGGACGTCATGTCCCCCAGTGCCATGTGCTTGGCCCGGTCAGGAACCCGCCCACCCTTGCGCGGCACGATGGGATTAGCCCGGGTGACCGTGTGCCGAGCTGGATGGGCCTTTGACGCGGCCTGTCCTGCAGCGTCGGTGTCTGTGAGCCCGTCCAAGGCTTCAGCCAGTGCGGTCACGGGAACCAGCCAACTGCCGCCTAGTTTGCGCAAGCCGGGAACGATAACGCCGGCTGCCAGTTGCTCGCGTGTTTGCTCATAGCCGCCTGCCCCACTTCTGTTGAGCACCCGCGCCACGTCCTCGACCGACAAGAGTGGCTTGTCGGGGAACATTGCACGGAGGATGGCAGCATTCCGGTCATGGGCTGGGGAAAAAGGCGGGAAAAAAGACCCCTGGAAATCCCTGTTTTTCCCGGGACGGACCGGGAGAGCAAAAAGAAAGGGCTGGACGGAAATCCGGCCAACCCCCTTGCTTTATTGCAATTTTGCGTCTTGATCCTGGTGCCGGAAACAGGAGTCGAACCTGCGACCTACGCATTACGAATGCGCCGCTCTACCAACTGAGCTATTCCGGCGGAGCCCGCGATTTTACGGGTTGGGCGCCCCGGCGGTCAATCCATCCGGCTCAGCCCGCCTCTACCCGGTTGGCACAGGGCCGCCCGGCGGCGAAGTCGGCCAGGTTGCCCAGCGTGATCGCCGAGATCTCCTGCAGCGCCTCCACGGTGAAGAAGCCCTGGTGCCCGGTCACTAGCACGTTGGGGAAGGTCATCAGACGCTGGAAGGCTTCGTCGTCGATGATCTCGCCGGACAGGTCCTGGAAGAACAGCGCACTCTCCTGCTCGTAGACGTCGATGGCCAGATGGCCCAGCCGGCGCGACTTCAGCGCACGGATCACCGCATGCGTATCGACCAGCGCGCCGCGTGAGGTGTTGACCAGCATCGCGCCGGGCTTCATCCGCGCCAGCGAGGCGTCGTTGATCAGGTGCTGGGTGTCGGGTGTCAGCGGACAGTGCAGTGAGACGATGTCGGCACGCGCCAGCAGTTCATCCAACGCCACCATGTCGCCCACCCCGGCAAAAGCCGGCGACGGATATGGGTCATGCCCCAGCACGGTGCAACCCATGCCCTTGAAGATGCGCGCGGTGGCCAGCCCGATCTTGCCGGTGCCGACGATGCCGACGGTGCGGCCATGCAGGGTGCGGCCAAGCAGGCCATCGAGCATGAAGTTGCCTTCGCGCACCCGGTTGTAAGCGCGGTGGGTCTGCCGGTTGAGGGTCATCACCAGCGCCAGCGCATGCTCGGCCACGGCTTCGGGCGAATAGGCCGGTACGCGCGCGACGAACAGGCCCAGTGCCTTCGCCGCAGCCAGATCGACATTGTTGAAGCCAGCGCAGCGCAGGAGCACCGCGCGTACGCCCAGTGCATGCAGCGCGTGCAGTACCGGCGCATCAAGCCGGTCATTGACGAACACGCAGACCGCAGCGCAATCCTGTGCCAACGCGGCGGTATGCACGTCCAGCGCGGCATCGAAGTAGACGAACGCGTAGCCCTGCCCGTCCGCATCGCGCTGGTTGGCTTCGTCAAGGAAGCGGCGGTCGTAAGGGCGGGCGCTGAAGACGGCGATCTGCATGGAAGGACCTGGGGTGGAATGCCCTGCCGACCATACCGCAGCCACGCGCCTGTGGGGATGGCACCGGCGATGCAGGCATCGCCGGTGCCCCGTGCCGCTTAGAACCGGTAGCCCAGGCCCAGCATCACGCCGTTCTGGATCTGCCCGTCGCGGCGCTCGCCCACGTAGTCGGCCATGATCGACAGGCGTTCGCTGGCGCGGCTGGTCACGCCCAGGTTCCAGGCCAGCACCTGCTCACCGACCGCCTGGCTGCTGGCGCCGAACACCAGGTCCGGGGCGGCGGCGAAGCCGGTGCTGTAGCGGGCCAGCGAATCGCCCAGTTCCTTCTGCCAGACCACTCGGGCGCGCGGGGTGATGCGCTCGCCGTTGTTGCCTTCGAAGGTCTTGAACAGCTGCAGGCCGGCGCCGACGCGGATGCTTTCCAGGCTGCCGCTGCGGCCAACCAGTGCACCCGCGCCCTGCCCTTCATTGAAGCGCGTGGCCGAGGTGCGCGCGTAATCCACCACCGGCAGCAACGGCTGGATCACCAGCCCCGTGCCGGTAGTGAACGAGAACGCGTGCTCGACCCGCGCGGAGATCGCATCGTTGTTGTACTTGGCGCGCAGCGGCTGCTGCAGGCCATCGATGCCACTGACGCTGCGGCGGGTGTCGTGGCGCAGGTCGGTATAGCGCACCGCCGCCGACAGGTAGCCGCGCGAGTAGGTCGCATCCAGGTAGCCGCCCACATCCAGCGCGCGCACGTCACCGCTGAAGTCGGAGCCGTCGCGGCCCTTGGTCGACATGTCGGCTGCCGCCACGCTGACGCCGAGGGTGACGCGGTCATCAGCTAAGCGGGTATCGGCCCCCACCACGATGCCACCGATGTTGTGGCTTAGCCCGGCCACGCCGCCCTCCGCATCGATGCGGCCATGGCTGGCGAAACCGCGCGCCCACAGGCCACGGCTGCGCCCGGCCTCGCTGCCGCTGGCAGTACCGCCGGCCGCCGGCTCGACCAGATGCATCGCCAGCTGGTTGAACAGGCTGCCGTGGCGCATGCCCGGCTGCGACGACACCGACTGCGCGGCCTGCGAGGCCAGGCCATCGGCATCACCACCGCTGCGCATCGCGGCCTGGTGCTGCTGCACCACGTTGCCGATGCTGCCGACCAGCGCGTTGTCGGCCAGCCGCAGGCTGGCATGCGCATCACCGCGCAGGGCACCGGCCTGCTGCGCGATCACATCACGGTCGGCGAACTGCAGCGCGCCCAGCAGCGATTTCAGGTTACCGTCCTGGCGGGCGGAAGCGGTCGCCAGCGCGCGGCCCAGCCCGTCGCCGGAGGTGGCGTTGGTGAACAGGCCCAGCTGATCGAAGCCGGGGTTGGCCGTCAGCCACAGGCCATCGGCGGTCTGCTTCACGTTGAAACTCAGCAGCGAGTTGTGGCGCGGGCGGAACACGTCGCCCGCGGTGATGCTGGCGCTGTAGCCGGTGTCGCCCAGGCGCACCACGTCTTCGAAGCCGCCCTGGTAGATCGGGCCCTGCACCAGGTCACGGCGGAAGTCCTGGCCGTAGTAGCCCTGCGCCACATTCAATTCGAGGAAGGCGCCCTTGGAGATCACCAGCGCACCGTCGGTCGGTTCGTCATCGAAGAACGTGCCCACGCGCAGTCGGCCCGTGGCGGCGCCGCCGTTCTCGGTGACGTCGAACAACAGTTTGCCGCCCGGCATGATGTTGACGTAGCCGTGGGTGACCAGGTCGCCGCCGCGCGGCATCAGCATGCCAAACACGCGCAGGCGGTTGAAGCCGTCCTCGCGCCAGGAGGGGCCGGAGCCGCTGCCCAGTGCATCAAGATCCATCGCGGTGCCGGCTACGTCGCCATGGCCGACCAGCATGCCCGCGCCCAGCACGCGCACTTCCGACGCACGCAGCGCGCCGCCTTCCAGTGCGATGGTGCCGTTGTCGACCAGCATGAAGTCGGCGCCGGTGGTGGCGGCGGTGCGCCAGGTGGCACCGTTGCTCACGCGGATCACGCCCATGGCGTTGTCGAGCGTGGATACGTCCAGGTCGGCCAGGCGCAGCTTGGACAACAGCAGCGCCTGGATGCCCGGATCGTTGAGGTAGTCCTGCACCGAATCCGGGCCGATGCCCTGCGGGCCACGGCTTGAAGCGTTGTAGATGCTCTGCGCCAGGTTGATGTAGCTGGACTGCCAGTCGGTGTTCCAGCGCGCGAAATCGTCGTCGACGAAGGTCTGCAGCTGCCGCCCGGTGCGCAGGTAGCCGGGGTTGATGTCGCCGCTCACGTTCGCGCTCACGTTCAACGTGTCGCCAGGATCGCGATAGCCGTTCGCGGTGATGATGTTGTTGCTATGGATGTCCTGGCCCGGGAACGATTCGAGCTTGCTGCCAGTGCCATCCGGGTCGAAGGTGACCGAGGCGCCGGTGGTGCGCGCCGGGTCGCGGAACACCAGCAGGCCATTGGGCTGCACGACCTCGTACATGGCCTTGTGCAGCAGGCCCGCATCCATGCCGCCGCCGTAGTTGCCGGTGTAGATCTGGGTCATGCGCGGCGACGGCGTATAGATCACCTTGCCGCCGCTGCTGGCCGCGTGGATCTGCACCGAATCGACGATCGGCAGGTCGCCGGCCAGATAGCGCTCAACGCCACCGGACTGCATGATCGAGCATGACGAGATGCAGTGGCCGGACACGATGGTGTTCAGGCCGGCGGTGCGGATCACGCCCTGCAGCCACTCGCCGGCGATCAGCGCGCCGCCATTGGAGGTGCGCAGCACCACTTCGCGGATCGGCCGGCCCTCGGCCTGCGCCTTGGCCAGCAACGCCGGCAACGACACCACGTCGGCGTAGGTCACCCCGCCACTGAGGAAGATGCGGTCGCCCTGCACGTGATAACTCATTGCCATGACGTCATCAGCCGCCGCGAGGGCGCCGACGCCGATCAGCCCGGCCAGGGCCAGGCTCAACTTCGAATGCTTCATACGTTCTCTCTCCACCCGCAACACGCGGGTAAGGGGTCAAACGTCAGAGCGGCGCGAACTCCCCCAGCCGACCCGCCGCGTAATGATGAATGCATTCACAATGAGGATGGGGTGCCGCACACTCTTCCCCATCCGGTCATCGTCGCGTAAAACTCGATGACGCATCCGCCAATGTCTGCCGAGGCCAGCCCTGTCCGCTCCGTCCCCCCTGATCCACCACGCGCCGGAGCCGCCGGTGCCAGCGGATGCCTTCATCGCGTTCGTACGCGAAGAACGTGCACCGTTGTGTGCGTTCCTGCGCACGCGGGGCGTCGGGCCGGAGGATGCAGAGGACATCGCGCAGGACTGCATGGAGCGGCTGATCCGCTATCGCGCACACGGCGCCGACGAGCTGCGCCTGCTGCTGTATCGTATCGCCCGCAACCGCCTGGCGGACCGCGGCCGCTCTGCGCAGTCGCGACCACACCTGCCGTTGGCCGAGCATGATGGCAGCGACCTGCCCACCAGCCAGTCGCCCGATCCATTGCGCCAGGCCGAGTCCGGGCAGATGCTGTCCCTGCTGCGGCAGGCCCTTTTCAAACTGCCCGAGCGCGCGCGCGAGGTGTACCTGCTCAACCGGATCACCGGCATGAGCTATACGCAGATCGCGCGGCACTGTGGAATTACTGCCAAGACCGTGGAAAAACATATCGCCCGTGCCCTGCAGGGCCTGCGCCAGGAGTTGGGACCGGATCCGCTGCACAACGACAGGGATGTGGAATGAACCGTCAGCGGCACACGGAAGACGCCTCGCTGTTTGAACGCGCCAGCGCCTGGGTGGCGCGGCTGGAAGCGCCGGACTGCACGCCGGCCGAACGCGAAACGTTCGAGGACTGGCTGGCCGAAAACCCGGCCCATGTGAAAGCATGGGTGCAGGCCGAGAACCTGTTCCAGCAGGGCCAGGGGCTGGCGGCAGACCCTTGGCTGCGCACCGCTGCGGCCCGTGCGACGCGACCACCCCGCCGCCGCTGGTTGCCGGCGTTCGCGGCCGCCGCCGGCATCTGCCTGGCCATCGGCGTGGGCTGGATGCTGGCCGTGGACGGCAACCCCACGCCGCAGCGCTATGCCAATGACAGCCATGAAACGCAGCAGCTGACCCTGGCCGACGGCAGCGTGGCCACGCTCGACGCGGGCACCACGCTGCACGCCCGTTTCGGCTGGCGCCATCGCGAGCTGGACCTTGAACGTGGGCGCCTGCAGCTGCAGGTCGCGCCGTCGAACAAGGCGCTGCAGCTGCGCGCCGGCACCAGCACGATCCGCGATATCGGCACGACCTTCCAGGTCGAACGCCTGCGCGATGGCCTGGTGGAAGTCGCGCTGCTGGAAGGCGCGGTGGAAGTGAGCAACGGTGCCGCCCAGCACACCCTGGCACCGGGCCAGCAGCTGCAGGTACTGCCTTCCGGGCGCATCCAGCCGGGCCCGGCACTGTCGTCCACGGCGGCCGCCGAGGGCTGGCTGCAGGGACAGCTGGTATTCGACGCCACGCCGCTGTCGATCGTGGTCGAACGGATGAACCGCTATGGCCGCACACCGCTGGTGATTGCCGATCCGGAGATCAGCAATCTGGCAGTCAGTGGCACGTTCCGCGCAGGCGACGCACAGGAATTGCTGTCCGCGCTGGAACTGGGCTGGTCCGTCGCTGGCCAGACGCGCCCGGATGGCGCGCTGGAACTGCGCCGCACCTACTGAGGAGGCCTGCAGTGATGGCAGGACCGGGTGCGCTGCAGTGGGGGCTGCTCCGCCCCCTGCTGTGCCTGGCGCTGCTGGCCACTGCACTGCCCGCCGCCACGGCCAGCGAATCGGCGGCCACGCATGCCTACCGCATCGATGCCGGCCCATTGCCGTCGGCGTTGCAGCAGTGGGCCCGGCAGAGCGGCATCGCGCTGCTGTTCGACGCCCGTGAGCTGGCAGGACTGCACAGCGACGGCACGAACACCCGGACAGATCCCGCCACCGCCCTGAAGCAGCTGGTTGCCGGCATGCCGGTGACGATCCTGCGCACGCCTTCGGGTGGCTTCGTGGTGCGCCGCGTCGGTGCGGCCCCCATCGCCACAACACCCACGCCAAAGGCCGTGGTAGCTCCCCGCCACGATGCCCCCCGGCCGCCGCCGCAGGTGGAACTGGCACCGATCCACGTCACCGGCAGCCGCCTGCCACGCACCTCGGTGCAGACCACGCTGCCGGTCACCACGATTGATCGGGACGACATCCTGCGCAGTGGCTACGGCAGCCTTTTCGACCTGCTGCGGCACCTGCCCGGCATGAATGGCCTGCCGGCGATGACCAGCGCGCGCAGCGGTGACTCGCAGTACCTGCCGGTCGGTGCCGCGGCCACTACCAGCCTCGACGGCATGGGGCCGCGCGCCACCCTGTTCCTGGTCAATGGCCGGCGCCTGCCGCGCTACCCGATGGTGTCGCTGGAGCAGGGAGGGCTCACCGACCTGGGCGGCATTCCGCTCAGCTTCGTCGAACGCATCGAGCTGGTGCGTGGCGGTGCCTCGGCGATCTACGGCGCTGACGCCATGTCCGGCGTGGTCAACATCATCCTGCGTGACCAGGCCGATGGGCCCGAAGCCATGCTGCAGACCGGCCTGAGCAGCCGGGGCGACGCCGCGCAGTATCGCCTGCAGGCAGCCACCGGCGGCCTGCGCGGCAACGGCGATCGCTGGTTCGCCGGCGTCGACCTGCACCGTGTCGACCACCTGGCCGGCGACCGCCGCGACTGGCATGCAGAGACCTCGCAATATCTGATCGGTGCGTTCGGCGCTGGCCGCTACTGGCCTGCACGGCGCTGCGAAGGACCATTGAAGCGGCGCAATGGCGCCTGCTGGTTCGACAGTGCGCGCCCACGCTCGCTGCAGCCCGCTTCGGATACCGCGTCGGCCTACCTGCGCTATCGGCATGAACGTGGCGAAGGGCGCTACACCTATGCCGAAGCCCGCGCCAGCCACAACCGCCAGCGCTTCGACCTCGGCCCCACCGCGGTTTCCCTCGCCCTGTACGGAATCACCTTCAACACCGTGCTGCGCGAAGCCGGCAACGTGCGTCCACACGTGCGCGCCACCGACGCCGACGTCACCTTCGGCATCGGCCGCGACCAGGGCCGGCGCAGCTGGGATGCCGGGCTCAGCGCACAGCGCAGCGATGTCAGCCTGTCCACGCCGGGCACCGTGCGTGCCACCCCGTTGGTCGAGGCCGCGCAGTCGCTTCGGTTCCTGCCCGGATTCGACATGCTGCCCAGCGACGAAACGGCGTCCTGGTTCCCGATGATCCGCAACCGTGGCCTTACCGAACAATGGCAGGGCTGGTGGGGCATGCAGCGCGAACTCATGCCATTGCCGGGGGGCAATGCGCAGCTGGCCACCGGCATCGACCTGCGCCATGAGCGCTGGACCTCGCACCCCGATGCGCTGCTGAGCCAGGGTGACCTGGCGCTGGGGCTGCCACAGCAGCGGCGCCGGTTGTCGCGGCAGAGTGGTGGCGCCTACGCCGAACTCGGCCTGCCGCTGGCACCTGCGCTTCGCATGGACCTGGCTGCGCGCTGGGACCGTGACGGTGACTACACCGCGCTCTCGCCACGGGCCGGCCTGCGCTGGACGCCGTCGCCGCAATGGTCATTCCTGCTGGCCAGCGGGCGTGGCTACCGTGCCCCCAGCCTGTTCGAGCAACGGCGCCCGCCCGGCCAGTTCGGCACCCTCACCCTGCCCGCTTCGGATGCGCTGCCGCCGTGTGCGCAGAGCGCAGCGGATGGCCGCTGCAGGGTGACCGCAGACGTGGAAGAAAACACCATGCTGAAGGCGGAAAGCTCGCGCAGCCATTCACTGGCCGCGACCTGGTCTCCGAACGATGCGTTCTCGCTGTCGCTGACCCACAACATCGTCGAGCTGCGCAACGAGATCCTCGCGCTGCAGCCCAACGATGCGGTCTGGAACCGCGATACCTGGCAGCTGGATGAGCAAGGCAGGCTGCGCAGCCTGCGCCTGTCCTTCGACAACATCGGCCGCACCACCTCGCGCAACTGGGTGCTGCGCGGCGAGTACCGCATCGACACCGGCAGCAACGGCCAATGGCTGTTCTCGCTGGATGCACTGAAACAGCAGGAGCTGCGCCGCCAGGTCGACCACGAACCCGCGATCGACCTGCGCGGCCATGTGACGCCGGAGACGGCGGCGGTGCTGAACGTACAGTGGCAGAACAGCCACTGGGACATCGCCCTGCGCGGCAACCAGGTGGGTCGCACCCGCGCCTGGCTGCCCGGTGCCGAGTGCCCGCAGGATCAGGTTGAACAGAACCACTGCATGAACCCCCGCCAGCTGCGCTGGAACCTGCATCTTGCACGCCGGCTCGGCCCGCGCATCGTTGCCGCGCTGGACGTGCACAACGTGCTCGACACGCAACCGGTGAACTACCTGGTCGGCAATGGCGGGCAGATGCCCGGGCTGGACGACCCCCTCGGCCGCTACTACCTGCTGACCCTGCAGTTCCGCTGAGCGCAGCACCGAAAAAGGGGACGGAGGGAATTAAGTCGTTTCTGCCACGATGCCGAATACGACTTAATCCCCTCCGTCCCCTTTTTGCTGTTTCACCGAGCGGGCGATGGCGTATTGCGCGGCGTAGTAAGTGGACAGCACCAGCAGGCTGGCCAACGGCAGGCCACCGGCGAAGCGGTCCCAGGCCAGCAAGGAATCGCTGGCGACGAACAGCAGCGCACCTGCGGCGGCCCAGCGTGCACTGCTTGCTTCCACGGCATCGGGCTGCGGGCGGCGCCACTGCCGTGCGAGGGCCAGCACCGCCATCGAGGCCAGCACCACCACGTACGCCAGCACCGGGATGCGCATCGGCGCCGGCAGGTGCGGCCACAGGCCCAGCACATTGAGTGCGGCAAACGCTCCCAGCAGCACGCTGGCAGCCACCAGACCGCGCCCACCGCGCAGGCCATCGCGGAACGCGGCGATGTAGCACAGGTGTGCCAGCAGGAACGCCACCAGGCCAGGCACGAACGCATCCATCGGCAGCATCAACGCGATGTCGCCCACGCACGACAGCAGCATGCCGGCCAGCACCGCGCGCCGGTAGAACGGTTGCGCGGGGGGGTGTACCTGCCAGGCGATGCCGGCGATCAGCAGCGTCGTGGCCGGCTTCGCCAGCCAGTGCAGCCAGCGCCCGTCACCGTGCAGGAACGCGCCGATGATGGCCAGGATCGCCACCAGCAGGATCATGCCGTCACGGGCGGACGCTTTCATCGCGCCTTCCACAGCTCGGCCAGGCGATCAGGCGTGCCGGCGATGCGCTCCAGCACCGGGTACTGCAGGCCACCGTGGTAGTCGATGTTCATTGTATCGATGCGGTCGAACTGCTTGACCAGCAGCACGATCGGCGACTTGTCCCTGGCCGCATCGGCCACGGCGTCCTTCAGCCGCTGGCTGCTGTACTCGCGGCCGCCGACCGCGATCACCTTCATGCCGGGCGCCAACCCTGCGTTGAACGCCGGGCTGTCCCAGATCACGTCACCCACCGTGCCGCTGTCGAGCACGGTCGCCCCGAGCGAATAAGCGAGCAATGCGCCCTTGGCGCGCTTTTCCTGCGCCTTGTAGGCGGCGTTCGGGGTGTCGCGGTAGACCAGCTTCCAGCCGGCCAGCGCCAGGCCACCGGTCAGCGGACCATGCCCGTCCAGGCGGCCGCGCAGGAACGTCGCCCAGTCGTACGGTGCGATGCCGTTCAAGGTCGCGACCACGTCATCGAAGGTGTAAGGATTGACGTCCCAGTCGCCATTGCCAACACCGAAGAAGGCGCGCGCGAAGTCGTCCAGGCTGCGGCGGTTGCCGCTCAGTTCGCGCAGCTTGCCCTCCACTTCCAGCCACAGCATCTGGCCGCCGGAATAGTAGTCCTCGCTCATCTGGTAGTTGCGGTACGGCAACGTGCGGCGCTGGGCGATGGTCGGGTCGTTGGTGGTGTCCTGCAAGGGCCGCCAGGCCAGGCCCGGGCGGCCACGGTCATAGGTGGCGGCCACATTGGCCAGCATGTCGCGCGCCTGCTCGACCGACCACAGCCCGGAACGCGCGGCCAGCACCTGGCCCCAGAACTGGGTCTGGCCCTCGTACACCCACAGCAGGCTGTCGCCCATGGGAACGTTGAAAGTGGCGGTGGCCAGGTCGGCACCGCGGCGGTACTTGCCGTTCCACGAGTGGGTGTACTCGTGCGGCAGCAGGTCGCGCATCCACGCGCTCTTGTCCCACTCGGTGAAGTAGCCCGGCTCGGCGCTGTTCTCGCTGGAGCGATGATGCTCCAGGCCGATGCCACCGAGGCGGTCAGTCAGCGCCAGCAGGAACTCATAGTGGTTGTAGTGGCGCGCGCCATAGAGCTTGTCGGCCTGCTGCACCAGCGCGCGGTGGAGCTTGATCTGTGCGTCCGTCGGCTTCAGCGACTTGGCGTCGTCGGCGAACACGTTGAGGTGCACCGGCACCTTCGCGCCCGGATCGAGGTCGATGCGCTGGTAGTGCTCGCCGGCGAACAACGGCGAATCGACCAGGTGGTCATAGGAAATCGGCTTGAACACAACGGTGTCACCGTCGCGGCGCGCGGTTTCCAGCGCGGTGGCGAACGACCAGCCCTTGGGCAGGGTCACGCTGGCCTGCGCCTGCAGCTGGCGGGCATCGACCCCGGCCGGATACAGCGAATTGGCGTTCCACTGCAGGTTGAGCATTTCCGGGGTCATCACCACCCGGCCCTGGCTGCCGCCCTGCGAAGACAGGAAATCGAAGTGGGCAACGATCTCGGTCACGCCTTCGGGCACGTCCACCTTGAACGCATAGACATTGAACTGATCGCGCTGCCAGGCCAGCGGCTTGCCGTTGGCGGTGACGCGCAGCCCGGCCAGCTTGTCGATCGGGCCGGTGGGCGAATGGTTGCCGGGAATCCACTGCGGATACAGCAGGGTCATCGGGCCGGGTTTGGCCGGCACGGTGGCGGTGACCTTGAAGATGCGCCGGGCCAGATCGCGTGCGTCCACGTCGATGCGCAGCAGGCCGGGAGCCGTCGCATTGGCCGGCGGCGCGGTCTGTGCCAGCGCAGGCGTGGCGGCCAGCGCGAACAGCAACGACATGGCCAAGGCTCGGGTTTTCATCGGGCAGCGTCCAACAGCGGAGAGTTCCCCGATGCTAGGCCTGTGGGATGCGTGGCCCCATGGCCAAAGGTCATGGCCCGCGCGAACGCCGCCAGAAGCGGCAAACCCGGCAACAAGGCCGTGAGCAGCAGATCCGTGCCATGCCTGGATGGAATGCATCCAGAAGCAGTGCGAACCAAGGTTCGCACCCACCAGAATCAGGCCCGGTCAGTCGACCAGGCGCAGGCGCAGTTCCTTCGGCAGCGCGAACACCATCGATTCCGGCTCGCCATCCAGCTCGCCCACGCCGCTGGCGCCCAGCTCGGCCAGGCGCGCCAGCACGCCATCGACCAGCACCTGCGGCGCCGAGGCGCCTGCGGTGACACCGATGTGCTGCTTGCCCGCCACCCACGCCGGGTCGATCTCGTGCGCGCCGTCGATCAGGTACGACTCGACGCCTTCACGGCGGGCCAGCTCACTGAGGCGGTTGGAATTGGAACTGTTCGGCGAACCGACCACCAGCACCAGGTCGCAGCGCTTGGCCAAGTCGCGCACGGCGTCCTGGCGGTTCTGCGTGGCGTAGCAGATGTCATCGTTTTTCGGGCCCTGCATCGCCGGGAAGCGCTCGCGCAGCGCATCGATGATGCCGCGCGTGTCATCCACCGACAGCGTGGTCTGGGTGGTGTAGGCGAAGTTCTCCGGCTGGTTGATCACCAGCGTGGCCACCTGTTCCACATCCTCGACCAGATAGATCTGGCCGGTGCCGGCTTCGCGGTTCCACTGGCCCATGGTGCCTTCCACTTCCGGGTGGCCGGCGTGGCCGATCAGCACCACGTCACGGCCGGCACGGCAGTGGCGGGCGACTTCGAAGTGGACCTTGGTCACCAGCGGACAGGTGGCGTCGAACACCTTCAGGCCACGGCGCTCGGCTTCCTGGCGCACCGCCTGCGAAACGCCATGGGCGCTGAAGATCACCGTGTTGTTGTCCGGCACTTCGTCCAGTTCCTCGACGAAGATCGCGCCGCGCTGCTTCAGGTCGTCGACCACGAAGCGGTTGTGCACCACTTCATGGCGGACGTAGATGGGCGCGCCCAGCGTTTCGATCGCGCGCTTGACGATCTCGATCGCACGATCGACACCGGCACAGAAACCACGCGGGTTGGCGAGCAGCACATCCATCAGTTCAATCTCCCGGCAGCGGCCGGCTTACGGTTTCGGATTGGCATTATCCGCCTTTTTGGCGGACTTGCCGTCGAACAGGCCAAACAGGGCGATGCCGATGGCACCCACCACGATGGCCGAATCGGCGATGTTGAACGAGGGCCAGGTGTAGCTGCCCACGTACCACTGGATGAAATCGACCACATGACCGTGCACCTGGCGGTCGATGACGTTGCCGATGGCACCGCCGATGATCAGCGCATACGGCACCGCGGCCTTCCAGTTGCCGCGGGCGGTACCGCGCAGCCACCAGGCCATCAGGCCGCTGATGGCGATCGCCAGCGCAGTGAAGAAGTACTTCTGCCAGCCACCGGCGTCGCTCAGGAAACTGAACGCCGCGCCGGTGTTGTAGGTGCGGTACCAGTTCCAGAAACCATCGATGACCACCACCGGCTGGAACTCCGGCAGGCTCGACAGCACCCAGGCCTTGGACCACTGGTCCAGGCCGATGATGGCCGCCGACAGCAGCAGCCAGACCAGGGCGTTGGGATGCGGGCGTGCAGTGCTCATCAGAACCAGCTCCGCAGTTCGCCGGCGCCGGTGATGTTGCTCACGCAGCGGCCGCACAGTTCGGGATGGTCGGCGTTGCTGCCGACATCGGCGCGGTGGTGCCAGCAGCGCACGCACTTGGCCTTGGTGGTCGGCTGGGCGCTGACGAACACTTCGTCGGTGGTTGCCGGGCGCACCTGCACGTCGCCGCTGATGAACAGGAAGCGCAGTTCATCGGCCAGCGGCTGCCACTTCGCGGCCTGTTCTTCGCTGGCGGCGATGGTGATCTCCGCTTCCAGCGCGGCGCCGATGGCACCGTTGGCACGCATCGGTTCCAGCACCTTGGCCACCTGCTCGCGCACGGCCAGCAGCTGCTCGAAGTCGGCGGCGTTGAGCTGCGCATCGGCCGGCAGCGGCGCCAGGCCGTCGTACCAGGTGGTGAACAGCACGTGCCCGGCACGCTCGCCCGGCAGGTAGCCCCACAGCTCGTCGGCGGTGAAGGTCAGGATCGGCGCCACCCAGCGGGTGAATGCTTCGGCGATGTGGTACATCGCGCTCTGCGCCGAACGGCGACCGTGCGAGTCGGTCGGCATCGTGTACAGGCGGTCCTTGGTCACGTCCAGGTACAGCGAACCCAGGTCCACGCTGCAGAAGTTCAGCAGCAGCTGCACGATCTCGGCCATGTTGTAGCCGTCGTAGGCCGCCTTGATCTTCTCCTGCAGCTCCCACGCGCGATGCACGATCCAGCGGTCCAGCGCGACCATCTGGTCGAGCGGGCGCAGGTGCTGGGCCGGATCGAAGCCGTCCAGGTTGCCGAGCAGGAAGCGCGCGGTGTTGCGCAGGCGGCGGTAGGCATCGGCGTTGCGCTTGAGGATTTCCTGCGACAGCGACATCTCGTTGCTGTAGTCGGCCGAGGCGATCCACAGGCGCAGGATGTCCGCGCCCAGCTTGTTCATGATGTCCTGCGGCTCGATGCCGTTGCCCAGCGACTTGGACATCTTGCGGCCGTGCTCATCCACGGTGAAACCGTGGGTGAGGCACTGCTTGTACGGGGCGCGCTTGTCGATCGCCACGCCGGTCAGCAGCGAGGACTGGAACCAGCCGCGGTGCTGGTCGGAACCTTCCAGGTACAGGTCGGCCGGCTTGCCGAAGCCACGCGCGGCGAGCACGCCTTCATGGGTCACGCCCGAATCGAACCAGACGTCGAGGATGTCGGTGACCTTCTCGTAGTCGGCTGCTTCGGCGCCCAGCAGTTCGGCCGCATCCAGCGAGTACCACACGTCGATGCCCTCGGCCTCGACGCGGTCGGCGACCTGCTGCATCAGCTCGACCGAACGCGGATGGATCTCGCCGGTCTGGCGGTGGGTGAACAGTGCGATCGGCACGCCCCAGGTGCGCTGGCGCGAGATGGTCCAGTCCGGGCGACCGTCGACCATGCTCTGGATGCGCGCCTTGCCCCAGGCCGGGAACCAGCCCACGGTGTCGATGGCGGCCAGCGCATCGGTGCGCAGGTTGGCCTTGTCCATCGAGATGAACCACTGAGGGGTGGCGCGGAACACCACCGGCGTCTTGTGGCGCCAGCAGTGCGGATAGCTGTGGCGGATCGGGTGGAAGGCCAGCAGCGAACCGTTGTCGCGCAGCACGCCGACGATGGCCTCCTGCGCCTTCCACAGGTGCTGGCCGGCCAGGACCACGTCACCGGCCGGCGGGGTCGATTCCAGGTACACGCCACGGCCGTCGATCGGGGTGACCTGGCCGGCGTTGTACTTGTCCAGCAGGCCGTACTTCTGGCTGACCACGAAGTCTTCCTGGCCGTGGCCGGGTGCAGTGTGCACCGCACCGGTACCGTCCTCGTCGGAGACGTGGTCACCGTTGAGCACCAGGATTTCGCGCTCCGGGTAGAACGGATGCGCCAGCAGCTGGTTTTCCAGCGCCGCGCCGGTGGTTTCACCGTGCAGCACCACTTCATCCACGCCGTAGCGCTGCAGCGCGCGCTCGGCCAGCGCGGCGGCCAGCACCAGCCAACGGCGCTTGCCGTTGTGGGCCGGGCCTTCGGCCAGCACGTAGTTGATCTCCGCGCCCAGCGAAACAGCCAGCGAGGCCGGCAGCGTCCACGGCGTGGTGGTCCAGATCGGCACGGCCACTTCGACGTCGGCCGGCACGCTCACGCCGAACGCCTGGCCGATGGCCTGCGCATCACGTGCGGCGTAGGCCACGTCGATCGCCGGCGATTCCTTTTCCTGGTATTCGATCTCGGCTTCGGCCAGCGCCGAACCACAGTCGAAGCACCAGTACACCGGCTTGGCGCCGCGCACCAGGTGGCCATTGGCCACGACCTTGGCCAGCGCGCGGATCTCGTTGGCTTCGAAGTCGAAGCTCAGGGTCTTGTACGGGTTGTCCCAGTCACCGGTCACGCCCAGGCGCTTGAAGTCCACGCGCTGGATGTTGATCTGCTCTTCGGCGAACTCGCGGCACTTCTGCCGGAATTCAACGGCGTCGAGCTTGGTGCCGACCTTGCCCCACTTCTTCTCGACCGCGATCTCGATCGGCAGGCCATGGCAGTCCCAGCCCGGCACGTAGGGTGCATCGAAGCCGGCCAGGTAGCGCGACTTGACGATGATGTCCTTCAGGATCTTGTTGACCGCGTGGCCGAGGTGGATGCGGCCGTTGGCGTACGGCGGGCCGTCGTGCAGCACGAACAGCGGGCGGCCGGCGGCGTTGTCGCGCAGCTGCTGGTAGAGCCCCTGCGCTTCCCACTGCGCCAGAATGCCCGGCTCGCGCTTGGGCAGGTCGCCGCGCATCGGGAATTCGGTGGCTGGCAGGTTCAGGGTGGTCTTGTAGTCCTGGCTCACGCAGTGGCTCGCAATCTATGTTCGGAAAGGATGGCGCGCGCCTGTTCGGCGTCGCGGTGCATCTGGTCGGTCAGCGCCGCCAGATCATTGAATTTCTCTTCGTCGCGCAGCTTGGCGACGAACTCCACGTCGATGTGGCGGCCGTACAGGTCGCCCTGGAAATCGAACAGGTGGGCTTCCAGCAGCGGCTCCACGCCGTCCACCGTCGGCCGCGTGCCGAAGCTGGACACCGAGGGCCACGGCTGGTCGAACACGCCGTGCACCCAGGTTGCGTAGATGCCCGACAGCGCCGGGGTCTTCGGGAAGCGCAGGTTGGCGGTCGGGAAACCCAGCGTGCGGCCGAGCTGGCGCCCGCGCACCACCCGCCCGCTGATCGCGTACGGACGGCCGAGCAGGTCGCCGGCGCGGGCGAAGTCACCGTCCTGCAGCAGCTGGCGGATGCGGGTGCTGGAAATGCGCTCGCCATGCAGGTCCACCGCTTCGATCTCGCCGGCGCTGAAGCCCAGTTCGGCGCCCATCTTCTGCAGCAGGGCCAGGTCGCCACGGCGGCGGTTGCCGAAGCAGAACTCCGGGCCGATCCACACTTCGCGGGCGCCCAGCCGGTGCACCAGCAGCCGCCGCACGAAGTCCTCGGCCGGCATGGCGGCCATCGCCGCGTCGAAACGCAGCAGGCCGATCGCATCGACGCCGAGCTCGCGCAGGATCTCGACCTTGCTGCGCGCCAGGGTCAGCCGCGGCGGCGGCGTGCCCTGGGCGAAGAATTCACGCGGCAGCGGCTCGAACGCCACGGCCACCGCGGCCACGCCCAAGGCGCGCGCGCGGGCGACCGCGTGGCGGACCAGCGCACGATGCCCCAGGTGGAGGCCGTCGAATGCACCGATACAGACCACGCTTCCGTTGGGGAACAGCTCCCCGCCCTCGACGCTTCTGAACAGCCTGCTCATCAACTCTCGTTCCGGCCCGACCGGGGCCGCCGCTTCAATGGTGTAACCCTGAAGTATAGCCGCCACGGGCCGCGATCAATGCCCGCGCAGGTCGCGCGGGCGGAAGCCCATGGCCACCATCGCCACCGCATAGGTCGCGCCACCGCCACCGACCAGCAGCGCCAGGGCACCGATCCGCTCCCACACGCTCATCGCCGAGAAGCCCGGCAGCCAGTAAAGCAGCGCCAGCAGCACGCCGACCATGGCCAGGCAGGCCAGCAGCAGGCGCAGCAGATAGCCGCCCCAGCCCGGG
Source organism: Stenotrophomonas sp. Sm6012 (assembly GCF_030985895.1). Lineage (NCBI taxonomy): Bacteria > Pseudomonadati > Pseudomonadota > Gammaproteobacteria > Lysobacterales > Lysobacteraceae > Stenotrophomonas > Stenotrophomonas sp. Sm6012. The sequence goes on from NZ_JAPTFX010000056.1 coordinate 18,571, forward strand.
CGGCGCTGGTAGACATCGGTCTTGCCCAGCCAGTACCAGAGCAGGCCCAGGTTCAGGTAACTGGACAGCGCGCTGGCAATGCCCAGCGCCAGGTGCAGGCCCGGCTGCTTGCCGATGGCCGCCATCACGCCCTGTGCCTTCAGTTCGTCCGGCACCATCACCTGGTACAGCACGGCCAGCAGCGCGAAGTTGAACACCATGTTGGCCACCAGCGCGGCGATACCGGCGCGCACCGGGGTCTTGGTGTCCTGCCGCGCGTAGAACGCCGGCAGCACCACCTTCAGCAGGGCGAACGCCGGCAGGCCGAAGCTCAGGCCGTACACCGACAACGCGGTCATGCGGGTATCGAAGGCACTGAACTGGCCGTGCTGGAAGATGGTCGCGATCAGGGGTTCCGCCAGCAGCAGCAGGCCGAGCATGGCCGGCACCGAGATCAGCAGGGTCATGCGCAGGCCCCAGTCCAGCGAGCGCGAGAAGCCTTCACGGTCGGTGCTGACGTGGTGGCGGGCCAGCGCCGGCAGGATCACCGTACCCAGCGCCACGCCGAACACGCCCAGCGGCAGCTCCAGGAAGCGATCGGCCAGTGACAGCCAGGACTGCGAGCCGTCGGTCAGCTTGGCCGCGATGACCGTGTCCAGCAGCAGGTTGATCTGCGCCACCGAGGAACCGAACAGGGTCGGCACCATCAGCGTCATCACCTTGCGCACGCCCGGATGGCTCCAGCCCCAGCGCGGCAGGGTCAGCAGGTTGATGCCCTTCAGCGAGGGCAACTGGAACAGCAGCTGCAGGATGCCGGCGGCCAGCACCGCCCAGCCCAGCGCCAGGATCTGTTTTTCCGGGGTGCCGCCCAGCCGCGGCGCCAGCCACAGCGCGCCGGCGATCATGCACAGGTTGAGGATGACCGGGGTCAGCGCCGGCATCGCGAAGCGCTGGAAACTGTTCAGCGCGCCGCCGGCCAGTGCGGTGAGCGAGACGAACAGCAGGAACGGGAAGGTCAGGCGGAACAGGTCCACCAGCAGGCCCTGCTTGACCGGGTCTGTATCAACGCCGCTTGAGAAGACCGAAGCCAGCTGTGGCGCGAAGATCAGCGCCAGCGCGGTGACCAGCATCAGCACCCCACCCAGGGTGCCGGCGGTGCGGGCCATCAGTTCACGCAGCTCGGCGTGGCTGCGGGTTTCCTTCACTTCCGTGAACACCGGCACGAAAGCGGTGGCGAAAGACCCCTCGGCGAACAACCGGCGCAGGAAATTGGGTACCCTGAAGGCGACCCAGAAAGCATCAGTGATGGCGTTGGTGCCGAACGTGGTGGTCACCACGAAGTCCCGGACAAGTCCAAGGACGCGCGAGACCATGGTCATGCTGCTGAACGACAGCAGGCCCCGCAACAACTTGGGTGAACTCACTCAGCGTCCCTCTTGACAATCGACTTGACGTGCATTTCTTACGCCATCATACTAGCTAGCTTGCTGTTCCCATAACACCGATTTTTTCAGGAAACCACCACCGTGGCCAATATCAAGTCCGCCAAGAAGCGCGCCAAGCAGACCGTCGTGCGCAACGCGCGCAACGTGGCTCAGCGCTCGATGCTGCGCACCGCTGTCAAGAAAGTGATCAAGGCGCTGGACGCCAACGATGCCGCCGGCGCCGAAGCCGCCTTCGCCGTTGCCCAGCCGATCCTGGATCGCTTCAGCGCGCGTGGCCTGATCCACAAGAACAAGGCTGCTCGCCACAAGAGCCGCCTGAACGACCGCATCAAGGCCCTCAAGGCCGCCTGATCCGGCGTTGCCGCCCTGCCCTTCGGGGCCGGGCAGCAGACAAAAGCCCGGCCTCGGCCGGGTTTTTTGTTGCCTGCAATCCGGGCGATCCACGGGGGCCGCACGGCCGGCACTACCGGAAAATGAAAAACCCGGCCGAAGCCGGGTTTTTCGCATGGAACCACAACAGCATTACTGCGCGTTGCGGGCTTCCAGCTCGTCTTCCTTCTGGCGATCGAAGAACGCCATGATCCGGCTCATGATCGGGAAGGTACCTTCGCGACCCAGCGCCGACACCAGGAACCACGGCTCCTTCCAGCCCAGCTCGGCGACGATCTGTTCGGCCGCCGCTTTCGCTTCGTCTTCGAACATCAGGTCGGCCTTGTTCAGCACCAGCCAGCGCGGCTTGTTCAGCAGCTCCGGGTCGTGCTTTTCCAGCTCGCGCTCGATCGCACGCACCTGCTCCACCGGCGAGATGCCTTCCACGCCACCTTCCATCGGCGAGATGTCCACCAGGTGCAGCAGCAGGCGGGTGCGCTGCAGGTGGCGCAGGAACTGCGCACCGAGGCCGGCACCGTCGGCCGCGCCTTCGATCAGGCCCGGAATGTCGGCGATCACGAAGCTGCGGTAGTTCTCCACCTTCACCACGCCCAGGTTCGGGTACAGCGTGGTGAACGGGTAATCGGCCACCTTCGGCGTTGCCGCCGAGACGGCGCGGATCAGGGTGCTCTTGCCGGCGTTGGGGAAGCCCAGCAGGCCGACGTCGGCCAGCAGCTTCAGCTCCAGCTTCAGCGTGCGCTCTTCGCCCGGCTCGCCCGGCAGCGCCTGGCGCGGCGAACGGTTGGTCGAGCTCTTGAAATGCATGTTGCCCAGGCCGCCGCGGCCGCCCTTGGCCACCAGCAGGCGGTCGTTGTGCTGGGTCAGGTCGCCGATGACTTCATCGGTGGCAACGTTGATGACCACGGTGCCGACCGGCACGGTGATGGTCAGGTCTTCGCCGCCCTTGCCATAGGCCTGGCGGCCCATGCCGTTCTCGCCGCGCTGCGCCTTGAAGATGCGGTCATGGCGGAAGTCGACCAGGGTGTTCAGGTTTTCGTCGGCGCGGATGTACACGCTGCCGCCCGCACCGCCGTCGCCGCCGTCCGGGCCGCCGAGCGGAATGAACTTCTCGCGACGGAAGCCAATGCAGCCGTTGCCGCCGTTGCCGGCGAACACTTCGATTTCTGCTTCGTCTACCAGTTTCATTGTTTCGATGCCTGCGATGGGCGCGGCATCTGCGCCGTCGCCTTGAATGTAATGCGGGCGCGCGTGGCCCGCAGCCCGGCGCGGCCGGTCTTCCTTTTACCCGGTAACTCTAACGAAAAGCCCCGCCGAAGCGGGGCTCTTCATGCAGCGTGCTCTTCATCCAGCACGGCCATGCCGAGGCACGGGTGCCGGCGATGCCTGGATCAGGCGTCGGCCGAGACGATGCTGACGGTGCGACGCTTCTTGGCGCCCTTGACCGAGAACTCCACCTTGCCGTCCACGAGGGCGAACAGGGTGTGGTCACGGCCCAGGCCCACGCCGGAACCCGGGTGGAACTGGGTGCCGCGCTGACGCACGATGATGTTGCCGGCTTCGATGGCCTGGCCGCCGAAGATCTTGACGCCCAGGTACTTCGGGTTGGAGTCGCGACCGTTGCGCGAGGAGCCTACGCCCTTTTTATGTGCCATGACTGCTTCTCCTGATGCTTAGCCGGCGATGCCGGTGATCTCGATTTCGGTGTAGTACTGACGGTGACCCTGACGCTTCATGTGGTGCTTGCGGCGACGGAACTTGATGATCCGGACCTTGTCAGCACGACCCTGGGACAGGACCTTGGCGGTGACGGCAGCGCCCTTCAGCGCATCGCCCAGCTTCACGCCATCGCTGTCGCCCAGCATCAGGATGTTGTCAAACTTGATCTCGCTGCCGACTTCGACTTCGAGCTTTTCGACGCGGAGCTTTTCGCCCTGCGCCACGCGGTATTGCTTACCGCCGGTGACCAGTACTGCGTACATGACCAGACTTCCTCTGTAGTTATTGTGGTCTATGGACTGCCGCCGTCGAGGGCGGACAGGAGCGGAATTGTACGCAGATCAATGCGACAGGGTCAAGTCAACCCCTGAACGACCCGGGAGACCCGGTCGGAACGGGGCCAGATGCCTTTTCACAGCGTGAAAAGGGATCTGACCCCTTCATAAAGCCTTGTCTCACAGGGTGAGACACCGGGCTGGCATTGTCGCCCATTGCCCCCATCTGGTCACCTCGGTAGGCTGACCGATTGCCGTTCCCTGCTGGCCCGGCACCCAGCCAACGCCCCCACAACCGGATCCCCCATGGCGATGGATTTCATCCGCATCCGCGGCGCGCGGACGCACAACCTGAAGAACCTCGACCTCGACCTGCCCCGCGACAAGCTGATCGTGATCACCGGCCTGTCCGGCTCGGGCAAGTCCTCGCTGGCGTTCGACACCATCTACGCAGAAGGCCAGCGCCGCTACGTCGAGTCGCTGTCGGCCTATGCGCGCCAGTTCCTGAGCGTGATGGAAAAGCCGGACCTGGACCACATCGAAGGCCTGTCCCCGGCCATCTCGATCGAGCAGAAGTCGACCTCGCACAACCCGCGTTCGACCGTCGGCACGATCACCGAGATCTACGACTACCTGCGCCTGCTGTACGCCCGCGTCGGCACCCCGCGCTGCCCGGACCACGGCTACCCGCTGGAAGCACAGACGGTCAGCCAGATGGTCGACCAGGTGCTGACCCTGGACCCGGAACAGCGCTACATGCTGCTGGCGCCGGTCATCCGCGACCGCAAGGGCGAGCACGCGCAGGTGTTCGACCAGCTGCGCGCGCAGGGCTTCGTGCGCGTGCGCGTGGACGGCGAGCTGCATGAAATCGACGCGGTGCCGCCGCTGGCACTGCGCCAGAAGCACACCATCGAGGCGGTGATCGACCGCTTCCGCCCGCGCGAGGACATCAAGCAGCGCCTGGCCGAGAGCTTCGAGACTGCGCTGAAGCTGGGCGACGGCATGGCCTCGGTGCAGAGCCTGGACACGGCCGACGCCGCGCCGACGCTGTTCTCCTCCAAGTATTCCTGCCCGGTGTGCGATTACTCGCTGCCGGAGCTGGAGCCGCGCCTGTTCTCGTTCAACGCACCGATGGGCGCCTGCCCCGGCTGCGATGGCCTGGGCATCGCCGAATTCTTCGATCCGTCGCGCGTGGTGGTGCATCCGGAGCTGTCGCTGGCCGCCGGTGCGGTGCGCGGCTGGGATCGCCGCAACGCCTATTATTTCCAGCTGATCGCCTCGCTGGCCAAGCACTACAAGTTCGACGTCGATGCGGCGTGGAACTCGCTGCCTGAGAACGTGCAGCAGGCCGTGCTGTACGGCAGCGGCGATGAAGCGATCACCTTCACCTACTTCACCGAAGCCGGCGGCCGCACCCAGCGCAAGCACCGCTTCGAGGGCATCATTCCCAACCTCGAGCGCCGCTACAAGGAAACCGAATCGCCGGCGGTGCGCGAAGAGCTGTCCAAGTACATCAGCGAACAGCCGTGCCCGGAATGCCATGGCGCGCGCCTGAACAAGTCGGCACGCAACGTGTTCGTGGCCGATCGCCCGCTGCCGGACCTGGTGGTGCTGCCGATCGACGAAGCGCTGAAATTCTTCAGTGAACTGAGCCTGCCGGGCTGGCGCGGCGAGATCGCCTCCAAGATCGTCAAGGAAATCGGTGAGCGCCTCGGCTTCCTGGTCGATGTGGGCCTGGATTACCTGACCCTGGAGCGCAAGGCCGACACCCTGTCCGGTGGCGAAGCGCAGCGCATCCGCCTGGCCAGCCAGATCGGCGCCGGCCTGGTCGGCGTGATGTACGTGCTCGACGAGCCGTCGATCGGCCTGCACCAGCGCGACAACGAGCGCCTGCTGGGCACCCTCACCCGCCTGCGCGACCTCGGCAACACGGTGATTGTGGTCGAGCATGACGAGGACGCGATCCGCCTGGCCGACTACGTGCTGGACATCGGCCCGGGCGCGGGCGTGCACGGCGGCGAGATCGTCGGCCAGGGCACCCTGCAGGACATCCTGGAGGCACCGCGCTCGCTGACCGGCCAGTACCTGTCGGGCAAGCGCGCGATCGAGATTCCCGCGCGCCGGCACAAGCCGAACCCGAAGATGACCCTGCACCTGCGCGGGGCCAGCGGCAACAACCTGAAGGGCGTGGACCTGGCGATTCCGTCGGGCCTGCTGACCTGCGTGACCGGTGTGTCCGGCTCGGGCAAGTCAACCCTGATCAACGACACCCTGTTCTCGCTGGCCGCCAACGAGATCAACGGCTCCTCGCATCCGATCGCTCCCTACAAGGAGATCGATGGCCTGGATCTGTTCGACAAGGTGGTGGACATCGACCAGTCGCCGATCGGCCGCACCCCGCGTTCGAACCCGGCCACCTACACCGGCCTGTTCACCCCGCTGCGCGAGCTGTTCGCGCAGGTGCCCGAGGCGCGCGCGCGCGGCTACTCGCCGGGCCGTTTCAGCTTCAACGTGCGCGGTGGCCGCTGCGAAGCGTGCCAGGGCGACGGCCTGATCAAGGTCGAGATGCACTTCCTGCCGGACGTGTACGTGCCCTGCGACGTCTGCCACGGCAAGCGCTACAACCGCGAGACGCTGGAGATCCTGTACAAGGGCTTCAACATCAACGACGTGCTGGAAATGACCGTCGAGGATGCGCTGAAGCTGTTCGAGCCGGTGCCGTCGATCGCCCGCAAGCTGGAAACGCTGGTGGACGTGGGCCTGAGCTACATCAAGCTGGGCCAGAGCGCGACCACGCTGTCCGGTGGTGAAGCGCAGCGCGTGAAGCTGTCCAAGGAACTGTCGCGCCGCGATACCGGGCGCACCCTGTACATCCTGGACGAGCCGACCACCGGCCTGCACTTCCACGACATCGAAGCGCTGCTCGGCGTGCTGCACAAGCTGCGCGACGAAGGCAACACGGTGGTGGTGATCGAACACAACCTGGACGTGATCAAGACCGCCGACTGGATCGTCGACCTGGGTCCGGAAGGTGGCCATCGCGGTGGCACCATCCTGGTCACCGGCACGCCGGAAGACGTGGCGGCCTGCCCGCAGTCGTACACCGGCCAGTTCCTGGCGCGGATGCTGCCGTCCACCAGCGCGCGACCGGAACGCCCGGCCGCCGTGGCCAACAAGCCCGACGCCCGCCCGCCGCGCAAGGTGAAGCCTGAAAAGCCCGCCAAGGTGGCGAAGAAGGCGGTGGCGGCATCAAGCACCGGCAAGGCCAGCAAGACCGCTGCCGCCAACAAGAAGAAGAAGGACGCCTGATGAGCAGCGAACACAAGATCCTGGCCCGCATCCCGATCAGCGTGCGCTGGCGTGACATGGACAGCATGGGCCACGTCAACAACGCCAAGTACATCTCCTACCTGGAAGAAGCGCGCGTGCGCTGGATGCTGGGCGTGGACGGCGTGTCGATGACCGACCGCATCGCACCGGTGGTGGCCGCGACCAACGTCAACTACCGGCTGCCGATCGTGTGGCCCAACGACATCCTGGTCGAACTGTTCGTCGAGCGCCTGGGCAACAGCAGCGTGACCATCGGCCACCGCATCGTCGACCAGCAGGATGAGTCGAAGCTGTATTCGGACGGCAACGTGGTGGTGGTGTGGATGGATACCCAGACCGGCAAGAGCGCGCCGCTGCCGGAGGCGATCCGCAGCGCGTCGACCTGATTCGCTTCTGGTAGGTGCCGACCTTGGTCGGAACGTTTCGGCGGCAATGAGGATGCCGGCCAGCGGCCGGCACGACCGACACTGTTCAAAGGACTGACATGATCCACCACACCGAACTGCGCGACCTGCTGCCCGGCATGGTCCCCTTCCCCACCGATGTCTTCCCCGCCGACCAGGCCTGGCTCGGCCAGCACCTGTTGCCGCTGCTGAAGATCGACCTGGGCCTGCTGCGCCCGGAACTGGCGGGCCAAGTGGCAACCATGCTGTGCCCGATCGAGCCATATGACGGCTGTATCGGCGAGGCCACCGAAGAACACCACAACGCGTTCACCGGCACCAACTGGATCGCCTTCGAACTGACCGCCGGCAACGAGATGCGCTTCCTCGGCAACGAGGGCTATTTCATCGGTGATGCAGTGGACGACAAGTACGCGCGGGAACATATCGCGCAGATGCGCGAGAGCTACGCCAAGGCGCGCGACTACCACGCCACGCATGGCCGGTTGGCCTGCTACTCGCGCTTCGGCAAGGGCGAGGCCAGCGAACGCGATTATCTGGATACGCTGGGCGGCCCGATCGGGTTCGGCAACTGGACCGAGACCGCGGAGATTCCTGCGGCCTTCGCGCTGGCCTTCACTGAAGCCGCCGATGACCCCAACGCTGCGGACGATGCCGAAACGGTGATCATCACCCGCGACGGCAACAAATTCTTCGCTGTGGCCGACGTGGCCGGTTACAACTGGTGCGCCACCGGCGCCGATGCGATCGTGATGCTGTACGAACCGGTAAGCCGCACGGTGTTGTTCTCGTACGACTGGTCGTAACCCCCGTGGTAGTGCG
>NZ_JAPTFX010000057.1:0-26904 GCF_030985895.1 Stenotrophomonas sp. Sm6012
CCCATGGATGGGTTTACGGCGTGTCCTGACCACCCACACCGCCCCGCCATCCCACGGAATGCATGGCTGTTGCTTTGGCTCTTGCTGTTGCTTCGGCGGGTGCAGGGCGCAGCCCTGCCGCCCCCCCTAAATGTCTGTGGGAGCCAGTCCGTACTGCTCGGCGAAGCGCTTGCTGAAACTGGCCGCAGACCGGTAACCCGCGCGTGCGGCGACGGTCTTCAGCGGCAGGTCGGTGGTGTAGAGCAGCTGCATGCCATGCGCCAGGCGCGCCTCGGTCAGCAGCTGGCGCAGGCTGGTGCGCTCGGCGGCAAGGCGGCGACGCAGGGTTGCGCCGCTCAGCGCGAACTGTTCTTCCACATCCCGCGATTGCCAGTCGCGTGCCGGTTCGGCGGCAATGCGGTCGCGGATCTGTTCGCCCAGGCTCGGTGCCTGCGGCAGCAGCAGGTTGCCATGGCCCTGCCGGCACAGGGTCAGCACCAGCGAGGCCAGGGCCAGGCGCGCGTCGCTGTAACGGCCCTCCTGCAGTGATTGCCGCCACTGGCGCAGCACGGCGCCATGTTCGATCAACGGCAATCGGGCCATCGTCGGGCCTGGGCGGGGCAGTTCCTCGTTCCACAGCGTGCGCGCTGCCGCCAGTACTTCGGCACACAGCGGCACGATCGCGCTGAGGTAGCGGCCGCTGTGCGGATCGGGGCTGTTGACCACGTCGATGCGGCAGCGCTGGGTCAGCAGCAGGATGTCGCCGGGCGCGAATGCCAGCGACTGGTGCGCGGTGCGCACCTGCTTGCGGCCCTCCAGCAGGATCGCGAACTGCGGTTGCGGAATCTCCACCGAGCTGGCGCCATGCTCGCGGCGTGCGGTGATGCACGCATAGCCTTCGGCGCGCTCGCAGCCGGCCAGACCGGCCATTTCAGCCAGCAGCGCGGTGGCCGGCGGCAGCATGGCGGTCATGACACGTGCGTGCCCAGCAGGCGGCCGACAGCGGCGGCGGCGGCCATCGCCAATGCGCCCCAGAACATCACCCGGACAGCGCCGCGCACGGGCGGCGCACCACCGGCCTGCGCCGCCATCGCGCCGGTCAGGCACAGACCGAGCAGGGTGCTGGCGGTGGTGATCATCGCAACCTTGTCGACCGGCGCGAGCAGGGCGGTCAGCACCGGCAGCGCGGCACCACAGGTGAACGCCCCGGCCGAGGCCAGCGCGGCCTGCAGTGGGCGGGCACGCAGGGTGTCGGTAATGCCCAGTTCGTCGCGGGCGTGGGCGCCCAGCGCGTCGTGGGCGGTGAGCTGCTCGGCGACCTGCCGCGCCAGCACCGGGTCCAGGCCGCGGTGGCGGTAGATTGCGCTCAGCTCTTCCAGTTCACTGTGTGGGTCTTCGTGCAGTTCGCGTTTTTCCGCCGCCAGGTCGGCCGCTTCGGTATCGGCCTGGGTCTGCACCGAGACATACTCGCCGGCGGCCATCGACATTGCGCCGGCTACAGTGCCAGCGACCCCGGTGGCCAGGATCGTACTGGCCGGGGCGCCGCTGGCGGCCACGCCGACCACCAGCCCGGCCACCGAGACGATGCCGTCGTTGGCCCCAAGCACGGCGGCACGCAGCCAGCCGACACGCTCGGAGCGGTGCAGTTCGGGGTGTCGTGAGTGGCGACTCATGGCCGTGAGTGTACGAGGGTCAAGAGGGCGTCGGTAGGATGCTGAAACCCGTCACCGTCGCATGACGCGGCGGAGTGCCACGCTATAGTGCGCCCTTGCGATGGAAGGGCTCCAGCCCCACATCCCCCGCCACAGTCCAGCGAGCCTTCCCCTTGTCGAGCCCCAGCCACGTCGCCGATACCCCCATTACCGACCGCTCGCAGCTGGTTGCGGAGATCGCCTCCGGCGAGAAGCCCCGCACGCAGTGGCGCATCGGCACCGAGCACGAAAAGTTCGGGTTCCGCCTGGATGACCTGCGCCCGCCGACCTTCGACGGCGAGCGCGGCATCGAAGCGCTGCTCAACGGCCTGGTCCGCTTCGGCTGGCAGCCGGTGCAGGAAAACGGCAACACCATCGCCCTGCTGCGCGACGGGGCCTCGGTGACGCTGGAACCGGCCGGCCAGCTGGAACTGTCCGGTGCGGCGCTGGAAACCATCCACCAGACCTGCGTGGAAACCGGCACCCATCTGAACGAAGTGGCGCAGGTGGCTGGCGAACTGCAGCTGGGCTTCCTCGGCATGGGTTTCCAGCCGAAGTGGAAGCGCGATGAAATGCCGTGGATGCCGAAAGGCCGCTACAAGATCATGCGTTCGTACATGCCCAAGGTCGGCTCGCTGGGCCTGGACATGATGACCCGCACCTGCACGGTGCAGGTGAACCTGGATTACGCCAGCGAAGCGGACATGGTGAAGAAGTTCCGCGTGTCGCTGGCGCTGCAGCCGATCGCCACCGCGCTGTTCGCCGATTCGCCGTTCACCGAAGGCCAGCCGAACGGCTACCTGAGCTATCGCTCGCACATCTGGACCGACACCGACGCCGACCGTACCGGCATGCTCGACTTCGTGTTCGAGGACGGCTTCGGCTACGAGCGCTATGTCGATTACCTGCTTGACGTACCGATGTACTTCTCCTACCGCGATGGTATCTACCACGACGCCAGCGGGCAGAGCTTCCGCGACTTCATGCAGGGCAAGCTGCCGGTGCTGCCGGGCGCGTTGCCGACCCTGCGCGACTGGTCGGACCACACCACCACCGCGTTCCCGGAAGTGCGCCTGAAGAAGTACCTGGAAATGCGCGGCGCCGACGGCGGCCCGTGGAGTCGGCTGTGTGCGCTGCCGGCGTTCTGGGTCGGCCTGCTGTACGACGACACCGCGCTGGATGCCGCCTGGGACCTGGTGCGTGACTTCAGCCTGGCCGAGCGTCATGCGCTGCGCGACGGCGTGCCGAAGCATGCGATGAACCTGCCGTTCCGCACGGGCACGGTGCGCGACCTGGCCCGCGAAGCAGTGAAGATTTCGGTGGAAGGCCTCAAGCGCCGCGCCGCGCGCAATGCCGACGGCCAGGACGAGAGCAAGTTCCTGGACGTGCTGCAGGAAATCGTTGAATCCGGGCTGACCCCGGCCGAGCGCAAGCTGGCGCTGTTCCATGGCCGCTGGCACGGCGATGTGGATCCGGTGTTCCGCGAGTTCGCTTACTGATTGCCTTGCGGGGTTGCCGGCCAGCGGCCGGCACTACCAGAAGAAAAACCCCGGCATTGCCGGGGTTTTTCATTTTTGCATCTGCCTTGGATCAGGCGGCGTTCTTCATCGTCGCCATGTCGATCACGAAGCGGTAGCGCACATCGTTCTTCGCCATGCGCTCCCAGGCCTCGTTGACGTTCTTGATGTCGATCATCTCGACGTCGCTGACGATGCCGTGCTCGGCACAGAAGTCCATCATCTCCTGGGTTTCGGCCATGCCGCCGATCGCCGAACCGGTCAGGTGCTTGCGGCCGAAGATCACGCTGCCACCGGTCAGCGGCGGGTCCAGCTCGGTCAGCACGCCGACCAGGCACATGGTGGCCTCGCGCTTGAGCAGGCCCATGTACGGGTTGGTGTCATGGCCGACCGGGATGGTGTTGAGCAGGAAGTCGAAGCTGCCGGCGTGCGCCTTCATCTGCGCAGCGTCGCGCGACACCAGCACTTCGTCGGCACCCAGGCGCTTGGCATCGGCACCCTTTTCCGGCGTAGTGGTGATCATCACCACGTGTGCGCCGAGTGCCTTGGCGAACTTCACGCCCATGTGGCCCAGGCCACCGAGGCCGATCACGCCGACCTTCTGGCCCGGTCCGACCTTCCAGTGGCGCAGCGGCGACCAGGTGGTGATGCCGGCACACAGCAGCGGCGCGGCGGCCTTCAGGTCGAGGGTGTCGGACACCTTCACCACGAAGCGCTGCTCGACCACCACGTGGTCGGAATAGCCGCCGTAGGTCGGTGCGCCGCTCTGGCGTTCGCGGCCGTTGTAGGTCCAGGTCGCACCTTCGGCGCAGTACTGCTCCAGGTCGTGCTCGCAGGCGTCGCAGTGGCGGCACGAGTCGACCATGCAGCCGACGCCGGCGTGGTCGCCGACCTTGAAGCGGGTGACGTTGCTGCCGACTTCGGTCACGCGGCCGATGATCTCGTGGCCCGGCACCATCGGGTAGATCGAGCCACCCCAGTCGTCGCGGGCCTGGTGCAGGTCGGAGTGGCAGATGCCGCTGTAGAGGATCTCGATACGGACATCGTCCGGCCCGACCGCGCGGCGTTCGAATTCGTACGGAATCAGCGGGTCGGTATGTGAATGGGCGGCGTAACCACGGGCGAGGGACATGGGGAATCCTTGGCAGGGTTTGTCGAAAGGCGTTTTACAATACGCCCCGTACCCAGCGGCAAGAAGCCCGGATATCGGCATGATTCATCAAGTGAAACTGCACAATCATGGCCACTGACAATCTGTCCCACCTGGCCGCGTTCGCGGCGGTCGCCCGTCATCGCAGCTTCCGCCGTGCCGGCGCCGAGCTGGCGCTGTCGACCTCGGCGGTGAGCTACGCGATCCGCGCGCTGGAGGAACGGTTGGGGGTGGGCCTGTTCCATCGCACGACGCGCAGCGTGGCCCTGACCGAGGCCGGGCAACGCCTGCTGGAGCGATTGCAGCCGGCCCTGGGCCAGGTGCACGACGCGCTGGAAGAGATGAACCAGTTCCGTGCCGCCCCGGCCGGCCTGCTGCGCATCAACGCCACCCGCGCGGCGGTGGCGACCCAGCTGGGGCCGCGGCTTGCGCGCTTCCTGCACGCGCATCCGGACGTGCGGGTGGAGCTGACCGAGAACGATGGCCTGGTCGATATCGTTGCCGAAGGCTACGACGCCGGCGTGCGCCTGCATGAGTTCATCCCCGAGGACATGGTGGCGGTGCCGATGGGGCCGCCCCTGCGCGGTCTGATCGTCGGCTCGCCGGACTACCTGCGGCGGCGTCCAGCCCCGCAGCATCCGCGCGACCTGGCCACGCACGAATGCATCCGCTTCCGCTTCGCCAGCGGGCATCTGTACAAGTGGCAGTTCGAGCGCGGTGGGCAGCCGCTGGAGATCGACGTGCCCGGAAGGCTGACGCTGGGCGAGCAGGGCACCGTGGTCGGCGCGGTGCTCGATGGCATCGGCCTGGCTTACGTGCTGGAAGACACCGCGCGGCCGTACATCGAATCGGGGCAGATGGTGGCGGTGCTGGAAGACTGGAGCGAACCGTTCGCCGGCTTCGCGCTGTATTACCCGAAACAGCGGCAGATGCCCGGTGCGCTGCGCGCATTCGTGGACATGCTGCGCGAATGAGTCGCTGCAGGAGTGCCGACCAACGGTCGGCACCCACCGGGGCAGGGCATCCCTGGATGGCGCCAGGCTACGGCGCCTGCAACACCGGCCCCAACAACGCCACGCACTCACTTAGATGCACGTCCACCGGTGCATCCTCGGCCACCACGCCGATCACGCGTTCGCGCAGTGGCTCGGCCACGGCCATCGCCAGGATCAGCCTTGCCGTGCACGCGGGGTCTGCGTCGCGCAGCAGCCCTCGCTGTTGCTGCCGCGCCAGCCAGTCGGCCAGCAGCGCGCGGCCACGTTCGATGCCGTTGTGCAGATAGGCCTGCAGCAGCGCGTCCTTGCCGGGGAAGTCGGTGGCGAGCAGGCGGAAAACCTGCACTGCCTGTGCTGACAGCGCCTGTGCGCAAACCGCCTGCAGGATTGCGTGCAGCAGCGGCAGCACTTCCTCATTGTCACGCGCGTCGCGCTGCAGCTGCGGTGCGAAGCCGTCGGTCCACTCGCGCACCGCCAACCCCACCAGTTCCTCGCGGTTGCTGGCATGGCGGTACACGGTCTTCTTCGCTACCCCGGCATGCGCTGCCACCGCTTCGATGGTGGTCGCTTCGTAACCCTGTGCCAGCAGCAGTTCCAGGGTGGCCTGCAGTACCGCATGGCGCACTTCGGCTTCCGGTCGCGCGGGGCGACCGCGGCGACGGGTCGGCGTTGTGGGCTCGGGCAGGGTGGTGCTGTTCATTGCGCCCCATCTTACCGCATCCGATTAATTGGGAAACGGTTGGCGTTTCCGTATTGTCGAGTCTCCCAACCCACAGGAAACGTCGATGGATACCGCTGTGAACGCCCGCGCCTGGCTGGACCACCACGATCTGCTTGATCCGGCGCCGATGCGTCTGGAGACCGGCATCCAGCGCCGCGAAGACGGCACCCTGCGGGTGGCCGTTCGTACCGATCTGCACGGCTGCAAGGGCCGCATGCTCGACTGGTGGTTCACCTTCTTCGAGACCACCCAGCACATCCGCTGGTGGCATCCGCTCGATCACGTCGAGCATCGCGGCTGGGACGCAGCCTGGCAGCGTGGCCGTAGCTACCACGGCGCCAGCATCCATGCGGTGGAATCGCTGGCCGACATTCCGCCAGTGGCGGCGCGGCTGAAGTTTCATGACCCGCGCAGGTTGCTGGTGCCCGAGCGCCTGCAGGCGGCGCAGGACGCTGGTGATGTGTCGGCGGTGATTGCCGCCCGCATCGGCTTTGGCGATCACGTGCGCCTGGATGCGCATGGCGACCCCTGCGACGGGCAGATGCTGCACGTCGCGCGCGATACGCCGTTCGGCTGCGTGCTGCGCAGCCGCTTCGTGCTGGGCCTGGACAGCGCCGAACCGCAGCGCGATGCCAGCGATGCGGTCGGACTGGGCCTGCTCAAGCACTGCTACACGGAGTTCAGTTTCCTCTCGCGGCTGCTGCCGTCGCTCTACTACGGCGAGCGCGCCAACGGTGAGGCGGTGCCGTTGCCGTGGTGAAAACCGCGCCGGTCATTCGAGCAGCGCGTCGTAGCCTTCGCCACTGAACTGGATCAGGCAGAAGCCGTGGCCGAACGGGTCGGCCAGTACCGCGATGCGGCCCCAGCGACGCTCGCGCACCGGCTGCTCCAGCGTTGCTCCAGCGGCAACCGCACGCGCCAGCGCGGCCGCGATGTCATCCACCACCCAGTCCAGGTGCAGCGGCGTCCAATGGCGCTCGTAGTCGCGCACGTCGCCGTCCTCGGTGGCGGCGCTGCCGGCCTCGTTGTGCAGCAGGTACAACGCGGTTGGCCCGCCGAGCAGTTCCACGGCACCGGGCCCGAGGCGGCGGCCGATGCGCAGGCCGAAGGCTCGGATGTAGAAGTCCTCGGCGGCGGCCAGGTCGGGCACGTCGATGTTGACAATGAAGCTGTGGGCAGTGGCGTTCATGGCAGCGATGGGCGGCATCCGGTTATCGCAGTCTAGTACTGCCACGTGCTGCTGCCGGTTCATCTCCTGCGGGGATTCGGGCAAGCTGGGCGGTCTCTATCGACAAGGACATCCATGAGCGCGCTATCTGGCATCGAACAGGCCACCGGCCAGACCTTCCCGCCCCTGTTCAAGCAGTTGCATGCAGCGGGTCGGTTGAGCTGGGGGACTCCTCATCCGGAATGGTCCGAGGTGGTATTCCCGACGCTGCAGGCGGATCCACCGGTGCTGCTGTACGCCCAGGACTATGAGCCGTTGGAACATGATGAGCTGCTCGAGACGTGGCAGGAGCTGACCGCGGAGGATCATTACAATCCCCTGCGCACTGACCTGCAGTTGCTGCCCTTTGCGCGGACCGGCGCGGGTGACAGCTACTGCTTCTGGAGCAACGCGCCCGGCTTCAGTGAACCGCCGGTGGTGATGGTGTGGCATGACGACGACCGTGCCGATGTGCTGGCCGCCAGCTATCAGGATTTCCTGTTCCGCAAGATGGTCGAAGCGGTTGCGGACTACCAACGGCCTTACACGCTGCTGTCGCATGGCGAGCTGGCCGGGAATCTGCAGCGCTGGCTGCAGACCCACCATTCCTTCCTGCGCGGCGACCAGTGCCTGACATTGCAGCGGCTGTTCGCCCGCGTTGATGATATTGAAGAAGGAAACTTCAGCGAAGAAGACGCACAGGCCATCGTCGCTGACGTGATCGGCTTCGAGCGGTTGGACGAGTCGTTCGCCTACGTGCGCGAGGACGCCTGAACCAAGGCTCGGAGCCCCGCCTGCGGCGGGGTTCCGACCCCCGTGCGGGATCAGCCTGCGACCGGGTAGTCCAGATAGCCTTCCCTGCCGCCGCCGTAATAGGTGCTGCGGTCCGGAGTGGCCAGTGCAATGTCGTGCTGCAGGCGTTCGACCAGATCCGGGTTGGCGATGAACGGCTGGCCAAACGCGGCCAGATCAATGGTGCCGGCCTCGACCAGTTGCAGCGCGCGCTCGCGGGTCATGCCGCCGGCCAGGATCAGCGTGCCGCCGTAGGACTGCCTGAACTGCAGCAGGAATGCCTCACCCAGCACCGATGCACCCTGCTGCAGATTGTCGTTGAGGTGCACGTAGGCCAGCCCACGCTTGCCCAGCGCGTCGGCCAGGTACAGATAAGTGGCTTCGTTGCCGGGGTAGAACGGCATGTCGAAGGTGAGGTTGTTCGGGGCCAGCCGCACGCCGATGCGGTGCGCGCCGATGCGTTCGGCCATCGCATCCACCGTTTCCAGGATCAACCGCGCACGGTTCGGCAGCGAGCCACCGTAGCGGTCCTCGCGCTGGTTGATGAGCGGGTTGAGGAACTGTTCGAACAGGTAGCCGTTGGCGGCATGCAGTTCGATGCCGTCGAAGCCGGCGGCGATGGCGTTGTCGGCGCCGCGCACGAAGTCGTCGACGATCCCGGGAATCTCGGCCGTATCCAGTGCACGCGCCGGGGTGGGATCGGCATGGCCGCGGCTGCCGTCGTCCAGGTACACGAACGAGGTGTTCTTCGGTGCGCTGGCGACCGGGCGGGTGCCGGCGCTGACCGGCTGGCCACCCCCGGGCTGCAGCGAGGCATGCGACATGCGGCCCACGTGCCAGAGCTGGGCGAAGATCGTGCCCTGTGCGGCATGCACCGCCTGGGTGACCTGCTTCCAACCCGCCACCTGTTCGGCGGACCAGATGCCCGGTACGTCGATGTAGCCCTGGCCCTGCGGCGAGACCGGCGTGCCTTCGCTGATGATCAGGCCGGCACTGGCACGCTGCCGGTAGTACTGCGCGGTGAGGTCGTTGGCGACCGATCCGGGATTGCGGGCACGGGTCATCGGCGCCATCGCGATGCGGTTGCGCAGGGCGGTGCCTGCCAGGTCGAACGGGCGGAACAGGGTGGCGGTCATCTCGGTCATCTCGGTGCGGGGGAGGGGCGCCAGCGGCGCCATGTACACAGGATGGAGTTGACATGCAGGCGCATAAAGCGCTTCGATTTCCCTTGGTGTGGGACTATTTGTCCCTAATGAGGGATTGAAGATGCTGCCGCTGGAATCCTTGAATGGCCTGGTCACGTTCGTCACCACGGCCCGCTCGGGCAGTTTCACCGAGGCCGCCGATGCGCTGGGCATCTCGCGCTCGGCGGTGGGCAAGGCCATCGCCCGGCTGGAAGTGCGCCTGGGCGTGCGCCTGTTCCATCGCACCACGCGGCGCATCGCGCTGACCACCGACGGCGAGGCCTATTACGCTTCGTGTGCGGCGGCGCTGGAAGAAATCTCCGCGGCCGAGGCCTGCCTGGGCTCGGCGGGCCTGCCGAGCGGGCGGCTGCGCATCGACATGCCGTCCTCGTTCGGGCGGCTGGTGGTGCTGCCGGTGCTGTTGCGCCTGTGCCGGCAGTATCCGGACCTGCAACTGACGATGACCTTCACCGATCACTTCGTCGATCCCGTCGAGGAAGGCATCGACCTGCTGATCCGCTTTGGCGGCCTGCACCAGGCCGAGCACCTGGTCGCGCGCCGGCTCGGCCGCCAGCGCCTGGTCACCTGCGCCGCACCGGCCTACCTGCAGGCGCACGGCGTGCCGGGGAGCGTGGAGGAACTGGCACAGCACCGCAGCATCGTCGGCTTCCGCCACGGGCAGCCGGTGGCGTGGCGCATCGGCAGTGATGACGCCGAGGGAACCTTCATTCCCAACGCGGCCTACCAGCTCAACGACGGCGATGCGGTGATCGATGCTGCCATCGCCGGGCTGGGCATCTGCCAGATGCCGGAGTCGCTGGTACGCCGTCACCTGCAATCCGGCGCGCTGCAATCGGTGCTGGATGCGCACATGCAGCGCCACATCGACATCCACGCGCTGTGGCCGCCGACCCGCCACCTGCGGCCGAAAGTGCGCTACGTGGTGGACGAACTGACTCGATTGGCGGGCGAGGGATTGTTCGATTGAGCGCGCGGGATTGAGTCGCCCGGGGTCGGGTGTATACTATCCCCCAGTATAGTTCCGAGGTGGCCCCGGCATGCCGCACTCCCCCGAAGAGAAAAAGAAGGTCCTGGCCCGCGTGCGCCGCATCCGCGGCCAGTGCGATGCGCTCGATCGCGCGCTGGAAGCCGGTGCCGACTGCGCGCCGGTGCTGCAGCAGATCGCCGCCATCCGGGGGGCAGTCAACGGCCTGATGTCCGAGGTGATGGAGGCGCATCTGCGCGAGGAGTTCGGCCAGCCCGCAGCCTCCGACGAACAACGCGCCGAACGCGTGCGCGACATGAGCGCGTTGATCCGCTCGTACCTGAAGTAAACGACGGCGCAACGTTGCGCCTCCCATCCTGTCATTGCCTGTCTTTGGAGAAGCCACCATGAAGTCCCGTGCCGCCGTCGCCTTTGGTCCCGGCCAGCCGCTGCAGATCGTCGAGATCGACGTCGCCCCGCCAAAGGCTGGCGAAGTGCTGGTCAGGATCACCCACACCGGTGTCTGCCACACCGATGCGTTCACCCTGTCCGGCGATGATCCGGAAGGCCTGTTCCCGGTCGTGCTGGGCCATGAGGGTGCGGGCATCGTGGTGGAGGTGGGCGAGGGCGTGACCAGCGTCAAGCCGGGTGACCACGTGATTCCGCTGTACACCGCCGAGTGCGGCGAGTGCCTGTTCTGCAAGAGCGGCAAGACCAACCTGTGCGTGTCGGTGCGCGCCACCCAGGGCAAGGGCGTGATGCCCGACGGCACCAGCCGCTTCAGCTACAACGGCGAGCCGCTGTACCACTACATGGGCTGCTCGACCTTCAGCGAGTACACCGTGGTGGCCGAAGTCTCGCTGGCGAAGATCAATCAGGACGCGAACCCGGAACACGTCTGCCTGCTCGGCTGCGGCGTCACCACCGGCATCGGTGCGGTGCACAACACCGCCAAGGTGCAGGAAGGCGACAGCGTGGCGGTGTTCGGCCTCGGCGGCATCGGCCTGGCGGTGATCCAGGGTGCGCGCCAGGCCAAGGCCGGCCGCATCATTGCGGTGGACACCAACCCCTCCAAGTTCGAGCTGGCCCGCGAGTTCGGCGCTACCGACTGCATCAATCCGAAGGACTTCGACAAGCCCATCCAGCAGGTCATCGTTGAAATGACCACCTGGGGCGTGGACCACAGCTTCGAATGCATCGGCAACGTCAACGTGATGCGCGCGGCGCTGGAATGCGCGCACCGTGGCTGGGGCCAGAGCGTGGTGATCGGCGTGGCCGGTTCGGGCCAGGAGATCTCCACCCGCCCGTTCCAGCTGGTGACCGGCCGCAAGTGGATGGGCACCGCCTTCGGTGGCGTGAAGGGCCGCAGCCAGCTGCCGGGCATGGTCGAGGACGCGATGAAGGGCGATATCGAACTGGCCCCGTTCGTCACCCACACCATGGACCTGGACAAGATCAACGACGCCTTCGACCTGATGCATGAAGGCAAGTCGATCCGTTCGGTGGTCCACTACTGAGCCACGCCGGGTGGCAGGCTTGAGGGCCTGCCGCCCCTCGGGAGGAACCCACCATGGAACGCATCGAACACCGCGCCTGCTTCGGTGGCTGGCAGGACGTCTACCGTCATCATTCGACCACGCTGGGCTGCGACATGCAGTTCGCCGTGTACCTGCCGCCACAGGCGGAGACACAGGCGCTGCCAGTGCTGTACTGGTTGAGCGGGCTGACCTGCACCGAGCAGAACTTCATCACCAAGGCTGGCGCGCAGCGCTACGCAGCCGAGCACGGCGTGATCATCGTTGCGCCCGATACCAGCCCGCGCGGCGATGACGTGGCTGATGCCGAAGGCTACGACCTGGGCAAAGGGGCAGGGTTCTACCTCAATGCCACCCGCGCACCGTGGGCCAGGCACTACCGCATGCACGACTATGTGGCGCAGGAACTGCCGGCGCTGATCGAGGCGAGCTTCCCCACGACCGGCGCGCGTGCGATCAGTGGCCATTCGATGGGCGGCCACGGTGCGCTGGTGATCGCGCTGCGCAACCCGGGGCGCTACCGCAGCGTGTCGGCGTTCTCGCCGATCGTTGCGCCCAGCCACGTGCCGTGGGGGCAGAAGGCGTTCCACGCCTACCTGGGCGACAACCCGGCCGACTGGGCGCAGTGGGATACGTGCGCGCTGGTGGCGACGGCCAGCGAGCGCCTGCCCCTGCTGGTCGACCAGGGCGAGGCCGACGAATTCCTGCAGGCCCAGCTGCAGCCCGAGCGCCTGCAGCAGGCCTGCGATGCGGCCGGCCACCCGCTGACCCTGCGCCTGCAGCCCGGCTACGACCACAGCTACTACTTCATCGCCAGCTTCATCGGCGAGCACGTGGCGCACCACGCCCGCGCCCTCCAAGGCTGACACCCCCGAAAAGGGGACGGAGGGGATTAAGTCGCTTTTGCCATTGTGCCGAAAGCGACTTAATCCCCTCCGTCCCCTTTTTCTGCGCTGGATCACGCCATCGTGGCGCGACGCCGCGCTATCGTGCGCGCATACGGCCTTGCGGATCGGGGGAGGCATGCCGGTAGTGCTGGCGCTGCTGTATGTGCTGTGCCATGGCTTGGTCGTGACCCTGTGGCCGGGGGCGACCGGCGTGGGCTCCTTCGTTTTCCTGACCGGCGCGCCGCTGCTGGCGGCGATGGCCTGCCTGTGGCGGGCGCGCCGCGACCGTGCCGCGCTTGGCTGGCGTGCCACGGCGCTGGCGTTGCTGCTGTGGGCCGGCGGCATGGCCTTCAACATGATCGATGCACTCGGCGCCGGTCGCGCCGATATCACGCCGCAGGCCAGCCTGTTCCTGTACGTGCTGTATGGCGTCCCGCTGGTGTTCATCCTGGCCCGCGCGCGCCGTGAGCGACTGAGCATCAGCCTGATCGACGCCGCGATGGCGGCGCTGCTGGGTGTGCTGTTCTTCGTGCATACGCAATCGTTCGCCGCCCGTATCGATATCGACGATTCGGCGATGGCCAGCATGCAGCGCATGTTCGATATCCAGAACCTGTGCATTGCCGGGTTCGCGGTGGTGCGCTGGCTGGCCGGTGATGTGCCCGAGCGGCGCGGCTTCTTCCGGGTGCTGGCGCTGTACGCGCTGGCGTACCTGCTGGTGGCCTACTACATCAACCACTACACCTCCGGTGATTCCTTCGGTGCCTACAACGATCTGCTGATCGACCTGCCGTTCCTGCTGCTGGCGTTGCTGGCGCTGAGCCGGGCGCCGGTACCGGGCTCGGCGCCGCATCCACGGCTGGCGCGCACCGTGCAGGCTGCGGGGCCGATGATCCTGCCGTTGCTGCTGCTGGTGGTGGGCACGCTGGTGGTCGACCATGCGCGACCGCTGGCGGTCAGTGGCTTCGTGGTGGCCACGCTGGGCTTCGGCCTGCGCAGCATCCTGCTGCAGACCGACCTGATGGAACGCCAGGCCGGCCTGGACCAGCTGGCGCGGCAGGATGGCCTGACCGGGGTTGCCAACCGCCGCGAGTTCGACGCGCTGCTGCTGGCGGAGTGGAACCGCGCACGGCGCAGTGGCAGCCCGCTGGGCCTGCTGCTGGTGGACATCGACCACTTCAAGGCCTTCAACGACCAGCACGGCCATCCGGCCGGCGATCGCTGCCTGCAGGCCGTGGCCGCGGTGTTGAAGGCCATCGCCGGCCGCGCCGGCGACAGTGTGGCGCGCTATGGCGGCGAGGAATTCGCGGTGATCGTGCCTGGAAGCGCGCTGTCGGGCGTGCTGGCGCTGGCCGAACGGCTGCGCGAGGCGGTGGAGGCCCTGCCGCTGCCGGAAGGGTCGGTCAGTATCAGCATCGGCGTGGGCTACCTGCATCCACCGGCCCTGGCCAGTGCCGATCAGTTGCTGGCGGATGCCGATGCCGGCCTGTATGCCGCCAAGCGGGCCGGCCGCAACCAGGTGGTGCTGCACGCGCATGTGCTGGATGACGAAGGCAGCACGCACGGCACGATGGATTGCTGAAGGCCACGGTTCCCGTGGTGCCTGCGCGTGCGCATCATCGCTGCCGCAGCCAGCCGGCCGGATCGAGCAGGCGGAGCCCGACCGGTGACAACGAGCGCTGCCGCAGTGGCAGCTTCGCCGCGTGCACCGCGAATGCACAGCGTGCCAGTTGCCGGCGCAACGGCGCCAGCGTGTCATCGTCGCGGGGGCGTGCGTGCCGCCACTGTGCAATACGTAGCAGGCAGGCCAGCAGGTCCAGTTCGCTGGCGGCGATGAACGGCGAGCCGGACCGCAGCAGGTCGATCGGCGCGGCCGCCGTGGCCAGCAGCGGCAGCAGGTTGATGAACGCGTCGCAGCCCTCGGGATCAAGGCCGAGACCGCTCAACCCGGCCAGCCCATCGGCCCGCAGGTCGGGCTCGTGCAGCTGGCGTATCGCGGCAAGCAGTACCTGCTCGCCACGACCCAACTGGCGGGCGAATGCCCGGTAGTTGACGCGGGTAGGAAACAAGGGGGAACGGGAGGCCATGGCAGCTAGGGTTGGGGGTCGCGGGTTTCCACCAGCACGGGACAGGGCGCGTGGTCGATGGTCCATTGCCCGATCGAGGGTTCGAACAGGCGTTGCAGGCGGGACAGGTGGCGGTGGCCGATCACGATCAGGTCGCACTTCAGGCGCTTGGCCTGTTCGCTGATGATTTCGCCGGGATCGCCGGAGGGAATCTGCGCGATGGCATCAACGCCGCGTTCGCGCAGTTCGGCCAAGGCTTCAGCCAGCACCGCTTCGGCGCGAGAGCGCTGGCGGGCAGCTTCCGGATATTCGATGCGGTCGGCTTCGCTGGCATCGGCGGCCAGCGCGAATTCGGGATCGAGCACGCACAGCAGGTGCAGACGGCTACGCGGGCCGGCGATGGCCGCGGCGAGGTCCAGCACGCGCGCGTGCTGGGGGCCGCCGTCGAGGGCGACCAGCAGGGTATTGAACATGGATGTCTCCTTGGCAGGCCGGGGATGGTCGCCGATGTCGCTGCGCGCACCCATGCCGTGCGGCGCAGGAAATACATGCGTTTCTTGCAATCCAGGTTGCCATGGAGTGTCGTAGAGTCATTCCATTTATTGGAGACTGCCATGCCCTTGCCCGATCTCAACCTGCTGCTGGCCCTGGATATCCTGCTGGACGAAGGCAGCGTCGCCGGAGCGGCTCGGCGCATGAATCTGAGCGCGCCGGCCATGAGCCGCACCCTGGGGCGGATCCGCGACGCGCTGGGCGACCCGGTGCTGGTACGCGCCGGCCGCGGCCTGGCGCCGACCCCACGCGCGCTGGAACTGCGCGAGCAGGTGCGCGACGTGATCGAGCAGGCCCACCGGGTGTTCAACGAAGGGCGCGAGGTGGATATCCAGACCCTGGAACGTACCTTCAGCATCCGCGCCAACGACGTGTTCATCGGCAGCTACGGCGGCCGCCTACGGGACGTGTTCCGCGAGCACGCGCCAGGCTGCACGCTGCGGTTCATGCCCGAAGGCGATACCGACGATGACGCGATGGTGCAGGGCCGGATCGACCTGTATATCAGCACTGCCGGCAAGCACACGCAGGAAACCAAGGTGCAGAATCTGTTCACCACGGCCCTGCTGGGCGCAGCGCGCAAGGATCACCCGCTGTTCGACGGCGATATCACCGCCGAACGGTTTGCCGCCTGCGACCACATCGCCGTCTCGCGGCGCGGCATCGCGCATGGGCCGATCGACGACGAACTGGCACAGCTGGGCCTGCAGCGGCGGGTGGCGATGGTCATCCCCACCTTCCATGGCGCGATCTTCGCTGCAGCCGCCTCGGACTTGGTGCTGCCGCAGATGCCCAGCGTGATGCTCGATCGCATCGCCTACATGGGGCTGCCACTGCGCATGTTCCCGTTGCCGGTGCCGGTACGCACCGTGGCGCTGGTGCAGGCCTGGCACCCGCGCATGGACAACGACCCGGCGCACCGCTGGCTGCGCCGTGCGATCAAGAGCATGTGCGACGCCGACGCTGTGTAATCGCGGGGCGCCCCGCCCGGGTCGGCACCCCACCCAAACCCGTGCGTCCCGCGCACGCCTGGCATTGCATCCACGCCATTTTTCGCAGCAGTGGGCCTGCCTAGACTGCGCTCCCCACATTCACGGAGCGCACGCCATGTCGCTTCACCTGCCGTGCGCCGCACGGATCGGCCCGCGCCCATGAGCGCGATCACCGTGCCACAGGCCCCGGCCGCCCCGCTTGCCCCCGCGTTTGATCGCCGCATCGTGGTCGGACTGTGCGGCGTGCTGCTGGTGGTGCTGCTGTCGGGCTTCAACGAGAACGTCACCAAGGTCGCGCTGGCCGACATCCGCGGTGCGATGGGGTTCAGTGCCGATGACGGCAACTGGATCACCGGCATCTACAGTGCCATGTCGGTCAGCGCGATGGCCTTCGCGCCCTGGTGCGCGGCCACCTTCTCGCTGCGCCGCTTCGGCCTGGTGATGATCGCCGCCTTCATGGTGCTGGGGGTGCTGTGCCCGCTGGCGCCGAACCTGCCGACTTTCCTGCTGCTGCGCGCATTGCAGGGCCTGGCCGGCGGTGCGCTGCCGCCGCTGCTGATGAGCGTGGCGCTGCGCTTCCTGCCGCCGGGCATCAAGCTGTATGGCCTGGCGGGCTACGCGCTCACCGCAACGTTCGGGCCGAGCATGGGCACGCCGCTGGCCGCACTGTGGGTCGAGCACGCCGGTTGGCAGTTCGCGTTCTGGCAGATCGTGCCGTTCTGCGTGGCCGGCATGGTGATGGTCGGCTGGGGCCTGCCGCAGGACCCGATGCGCCTGGAGCGCTTTGCCCAGTTCAACGGCGTGGGCCTGGCCCTGGGGCTGCCGGCGCTGGTGATGCTGGTGCTGGGCCTGACCCAGGGCGCGCGCCTGAACTGGTTCGATTCGCCGTTGATTACGGTGTTGCTGGGCGGCGGTACCGGCCTGCTGGTGTTGTTCTTCATCAACGAATGGTTCCACCCGCTGCCGTTCTTCAAGCTGCAACTGCTGGCCCATCGCAATCTCAGCTATTCGCTGGTCACCTGCGTGGGCGTGCTGTTTGTACTGCTGGCGGTCATCTCCATCCCCTCCGGTTTCCTCGCCAGCGTGCAGGGCTATCGCCCGCTGCAGACCGCGCCGATGTTGTTGTGGGTGGCACTGCCGCAGGCCATTGCGTTGCCGCTGGTGGCTGCGCTGATGAACCAGCGTGCGGTCGACTGCCGCTGGGTGCAGGCGGCCGGGCTGCTGCTGCTGGCGGCGGCGTGCTTCATCGGCGCGCAGCTGGATGTGCAGTGGAACCGCGACACCTTTCTGTGGGTGCAACTGCTGCAGGTGGTGGCGCAGCCGATGGCGGTACTGCCGTTGCTGCTGCTGGCGACCACCGGCCTGGCGCCGCAGGACGGTCCCTATGCCTCGGCCTGGTTCAACACCGTCAAAGGCTTTTCGGCGGTGTTCGCCGGTGGCGTGCTTGATGCGGTCGCACAGTCACGGCGCCACCTCCATTCCACTGCGCTGGTCGACCACCTGGGCAACCAGCCGTGGTTGCCCGCCAGCGCCGATCTGCCCGCGCGCCTGCACGCCCAGGTGCAGGCGCTCACCTCGGCGGACCTGTACTGGCTGGTCGCGCTGGTGGCCCTGGGCTGCCTGCCGCTGCTGCCGTGGGCCACCCGTGTCCACCCGCCACGTGCCGTGGCCTGATCTCACCCGTAAGGACTCCCCCCATGAGCCTCAACAAGACAACCCTCAACACCGGCCTTGTGCTGGGCGTGCTGGCCCTGGCCATCGGCAGCTGGCTGCTGCTGCGCGACGGGCGTTACCAGCGCACCGACAACGCCTACGTCAATGCGGATTTCACCGTGGTCGCACCGAAGGTGGCCGGCTTCGTCAGCAGCGTCGAGGTGGACGACAACCAACCCGTGAAGGCCGGCGACGTGCTGGCCCGCATCGACGACCGCGACTACCAGGTGGCCCTGCAGGCAGCGCGTGCCGACCTGGCCAACGCCCGTGCACAGCTGGCCAATGCACAGGCCGCACTGGCCCAGCAGGGCTCGCTGATCGAACAGGCCAGGGCCAGTGTCGATGTCAGCCGCTCCGAACTGAGCCTGGCCAGCGCCGACCAGCAGCGCTACCGCGAACTGGCCCGCGACGGCGCCGGCACCGTGCAGAACGCGCAGCAGGCGCAGTCGAAGCAGGCGGTGGCCAGTGCGCACCTGCAGCAGGGCCAGGCCGCGCTGTCGACCGCACGCCAGCGCACCGACATCCTGACCGCTGGCGTGCAGGCCGCGCAGGCCGCGGTACAACGCGCCGAAGCCGCGCAGGCGCGTGCCGAACTGGATCTGTCGCACACCGTGCTGCGTGCGCCGATCGACGGCATGGTCGGTCGCCGTGCGGTGCGCGCGGGTGCCTACCTGACCCCGGGCACGCCGGTGGCCGCCGTGGTGCCGTTGAAGCGCGCGTTCGTGGTCGCCAATTTCCAGGAAACGCAGATGACCCGCATGCAGGCCGGCCAGCAGGTTGAGCTGAAGGTGGACGTGTTCCCGGGCAAGTCGCTGCGTGGCCACATCGACAGCATCGCACCGGCGACTGGCGTTACCTTTGCCGCCATCGCGCCGGAAAACGCCACCGGCAACTTCACCAAGGTGGTGCAGCGCATTCCGGTGAAGATCGTGCTGGAGCCGGGCCAGCCGCTGCTGGAGCAGCTGCGTGCCGGCATGTCGGTGGAAGCCCGCGTTGACCTGGACAGCCGCGTGCGCGTGCAAAGCGCGCAACGCGTGCAGGACCGCACGGGCGGGGAGGGCGCATGAGCGCTCGCAGCGTGTTCCAACCCTTTGTTGCGGCGACCCTGTGCACGGCCCTGGCTGCCTGCACGATGGGCCCGGACTTCGTGCGCCCACAGGCGGAACTGCCCAGTCACTGGCAGGGTGAGGCCGTCGCCGGCAACGCGATCGATCAGGACGCCGCCTGGTGGGCCGGCTTCGACGACCCGCTGCTGGGCCAGCTGGCCAGCCAGGTGCTGGCGGCCAACCTGGACCTGCAGCTGGCGGCCAACCGCGTGCAGCAGAGCCGCGCCGCGCGTGGCATCAGCGCCGCCGACCGTCTGCCCAGCGTCAGCGCAACCGCCAGCGGCGTGCGTGCACGCAACAGCGAAGTGGGCCTGAACGATCCGTCCGGCAACGGCGGGCGCGAGGACTACGGGCTGTTCCAGGCCGGCATCGGCCTGAGCTGGGAGCTGGACCTGTGGGGCCGCGTGCGCCGCCAGGTGGAAGCCGCCGATGCACGCGTGCAGATGGCCGAGGAGGATGCACACGCGGTGCGCATCGCGCTGCTGGCGGAAACCGCGCGTGACTACCTGCAGCTGCGCGCGACGCGGCAGTTGCGGGCGATCACCGAGGA
This sequence comes from Stenotrophomonas sp. Sm6012, assembly GCF_030985895.1. NCBI lineage: Bacteria > Pseudomonadati > Pseudomonadota > Gammaproteobacteria > Lysobacterales > Lysobacteraceae > Stenotrophomonas > Stenotrophomonas sp. Sm6012. Next base: position 19,623 of record NZ_JAPTFX010000057.1, read on the forward strand.
CAATCTGAGCATCGCCCACGACATCAAGCGCCTGACCGAAGCGCGCCAGCGCCAGGGTGTGGCCAGCACCTTGCAGGTTTCCAGTGCGGCGGCGCAGGTCGCCTCGCTGCAGGCGCGGATCGCGCCGCTACAGCATCGCGAATCGCAGCTGCGCAATGCGCTGGCGTTCCTGCTGGCGCAGCCTCCGCAGGCGCTGGACGCACAGCTGCAGGACGCGCGCCGTGACTGGCCGGCGTTGCCGGCGGTGGCGGTGGGCGTGCCCAGCGAACTGGCCGAACGTCGCCCGGACATCCGCCGTGCCGAAGCGGCATTGCATGCGGCGACGGCGGGCATCGGCGTGGCCAAGGCCAGCTTCCTGCCTCGCATCACCTTGAACGGCGATGCCGGTTTCCAGGCCAGGCAGCTGGATGACCTGGACGGCTGGAACGCGCACCGCTTCAGCATCGGGCCGTCGATCAGCCTGCCGATCTTCCAGGGCGGCCGGTTGAAGGCCAACCTCGCGTTGAGCAAGCTGCAGCAGCAGCAGTCATCGCTGCAGTTCCAGCGCACCGTGCTGCAGGCCTGGCATGAAGTGGACGATGCGATCGATGGCTACGCGGCCGAGCAGCAGCGCAGCGTGCAGCTGCATGTGGCGGTGGACGAAAGCGAGACCGCACTGGGTGCGGCGCGACGGCAGTATCAGGCCGGCGTGGTCGACATGCTGGACGTGCTGACCACCCAGCGCATCGCGCTGGACAACCAGGCTGCGCTGGCCAACAGCCAGGCCACCGCGGCGATTGCACGGGTGGAGCTGTACCGCGCGCTGGGTGGTGGCTGGTAGTGGCCCCCCCCCCCCCCCACTACCGTGTGACCCGGTAGTTGCCAACCTTGGTTGGCGACTTTCCCGGAAGCGCCAACCAAGGTTGGCATCTACCCGAGCCAGGCCTCAACGCACGTCGCGCAGTTCCCAGTGGTGGCCGGCCAGCAGGCGCAGGCGCTGCTTGAACACGTCACTGTCGATGCGGGTGGTGGCCACCAGGTTGATGCGCAGGTCCTTCTGCTCACCGGTCACGGTGGCGTCCGGGTCGGTGACGCCCCACTGCGGTTCCACCGCATCCGGGTCGGGCTGCTTGGCCTTCCAGCGCTCGAACAGCGTGCCGCTGCGCAGGGCGTCCTGCAGCTCTTCGGCGAAACCGGCGGCGCCCTGCGAATGGAAGGACAGGTCAGGGTCGTTGCCGCGGGCCTTGGACGGGTCGGGCAGGCTGATGTGGTACTGCGCAGGCATGGTGTTCTCCTTGAAGTGCGGCAAGGCTGGCATAGTCGCGGTGGAATCGATGTGCAGAGTCCGGCCGTGGCCAGTGCTCATTCGAACCGATGCGGCCCATCGGCGAAGCCCACGGTGACCGCGCCCTTGCCGACGTTGACCATGCCGGTCAGACTCATCACCGATTCGTACACGGTCACGCCATGGGTGGCGCAGACCTCTTTCAGCGGTGCATAGCCGGGCAGGGTGCGCAGCTCGTCCAGCTCACCGCCGTAGCTGACACACACCGTCGGCGTCATCAGTCCGGCACGCACGCGCTGGCCAACCACCGCGAACAGCTTCTGCACCGCGTTGTCGAAGCCCTTGATCTTGGCCACCGGCCCGGTCTCGCCGCGGTAGCCGTGCAGCACCGGCTTGATGTCCAGCGCGCTGCCCAGCGCGGCGCTGAGCAGGCCGACGCTGCGGTCGCCCTTGTGCCGCGCACGCGCGCGCATGTAGTACAGGTCGCGGGTGACCATGTAGCCGTGCACATTGCCGGCCAGTTCCTCCAGCCGCTCGCGGATCTGCTGCACGCTGGCGTTGCTGTCGCGCAGGCGCACCGCCTCCACCGCGGTCACCGCCTGCGCGGCGAACAGGTTCTGGGTGTCGAGCACGCGCAGTGCGAACGGCGAGTTGTAGCCCGCGGCCTGCCGCACCGGCTTGTAGTCGTTGAGGATGGCGAAGCTGGCCTGCAGCGCGTTGTCGTGGATCGGGCTGCGGGTCTTGGTGATGGTCATGCAGAACACGTGGTCGTAATCGATCACCAGTTGCTGCAGGAACAGGTCACGGATCTGGTTGACGCTGAAGGGGATGGTTTCCGCCTCCGCACCATGCTCGGCCACGTGCGCGTGCAGGAAGCTCAGCGTGGCCTGCTCATCGCGATGATCGGCCAGCACGGCCTCGCCGATCCGTACGGTGATCGGCAGCAGCACGATGTTGTGCGCGGCAATGAAGTCCTGCGGCAGGTCGCAGGCCGAGTCGACGACGATTCCGATGCGCATCCGCGGCTCCCCCTCCAGGGCGGTTGTAGGTTCGGAAACGTGAAATCTATCTCAAAACCGGGCGTGGCGCGCGAGGGAAACGCGCCACGCCCTGTTCAGCGGTTGCGCTGCACCGCTACCGGCAGGCTGGCCAGGCGTTGCCATTCGGGCTGCAGCAGCAGGCCTGGGTCGGCCAGCACGGCGGCCATCAGCGGGTGCGCGTCGTTGCCCCAGAACAGCTCGTCGTCGATGGCCAGGGTGGGTACACCGAACACACCCGCGGCGATCGCGGCTTCCGTGTTGCGCCGCAGCTGCTCCTTGACCGCTGGCTCGGCGATGGCACGGTCGGCATCCTCGATGCCCAGCCGCGCCGCCGGCTCGCGCAGGGCATCGGCACTGTCGGCGGCATTGCCGTCGCGCCAGATCCAGTCGAACAGTACGTCCACCGCCTGCGTGCTGGTACCGGCGGCCAGGCACAGGCGCAGCGCCGACAACGGGTTGAACGGATGGCCCGGCGGGAATCGCAGGGGCGTACCCTCGGCCTGCGCGGTCCACAACAGCTGGCGGTAGATGAAACGACGCTTGGCGGGAATCTCGGCCGGCCCGAGGTTGCCCAGGTGGTGCAGCACCGCACCGAAGGCAATCGGCACCGGCTGGATCTGCGCGAACTGCGGCAGCTGCTTCAGCTTCTGCCAGTGCAGGTAGGAATACGGCGAGACGAAGTCGAAGTACCAGCGCAGCGTGGCCATTGGAATCTCCTCGTGTACGGTCAGGGCTGCGCGTTGCGTTGCAGGTAGCGGTCGCGCAGCTCGGTCTGGCGCGAGCGCATCGGCATCGCGCGGCCGCCCAGCCAGACCTGTTCGGCATAGTGCGCCACGTCCAGCGGGTCGCCTTCCCACAGCACCAGGTCGGCGCGCTTGCCGGGTTCGATGCTGCCGATCTGGTCGGCCACCCCGAACGCCTGCGCCGGTACCCGGGTCAGGCCGGCCAGGCCGTCGGCCCACGGCAGGCCATGGGCGACCGCATTGCCGGCCAGCTGGCGGATCTTGCGGGCGTTGTGGGTGGCGTCGCCGCGCTGCACGAAGGAGACCGCCACGCCCGCGCGCTGCAGGCGCGCCGCATTCTCCAGCGTGGCACCGATCTGGTCGAAGCTGGCCGGCAGGTTGGCCAGCACATCAACGAACACCGGCACGTGGGCAGCGGCCAATTCCGGTGCCACCTGCCACGCTTCGCTGGCCCCGGCGATGGCGATCTTCACCTTCTCGCGGGCGGCCCAACGCAGCAGCTGTCGGATGTCGGCGGCACGGTCCACTTCCACCACGATCCGGCCCTGGCCGGCCAGGTAGCGGCTCAACGTGCGGCGGCCGGCCGGGGTCAGCAGCGCATGCGGCGAGTCTGCGGCCACCTGGCCACGCGCCTCGTCGATCATCTGCTGCAGCAGCATCCACTGCGCGGCGCGCGACTGGCCGGTCAGCTCGGAAGCGGCTGCGCCGATGCGCAGGAACAGGGCACGCGGGCCGATCGGATCGATGCTGCCATCGAGCCGCATCACGCCGCCCTGGCCAGCCACGAAGCCACCGCCGGGGGTTGCCCCCAATGCGGTGAAGCCGATCCCTTCCAACCGGGTCACCGGAATCAGCACCGAGGCCGGGTTGTAGGCCAGGGTCACGTCGAACTCGGGCCGCAACGGCTGCTCGCCGATCTTCAGTGCGCTGTCGACGGTGCTCCTCTCGACCAGCACCTCTTCGATGCCGGTCTCGGTGATGCCGCCGAACAGCGCAGGGGTCAACGGGCGGCCACTGGCCTCGACCACGGTTGCGCCAGCGGGCGCGGACAGGCCGTTGCCCACCGCACGGATGATGCCGCCCTGCACCAGCACGTCGGCGTTCTGCAGGCTGCCGCGTGTGCTGGCGGTGTGCACCGTGGCGTTGCGCACCAGCAGGTCCTGCGCCTGTGCGGATGCGGAGATGCACGCCAGCACCATGGCGGTAGAGCCGAGCCATGCCCGGCTGCCCTTCGCGGCAGAGTGCAGCCACTGCTTGAGGACCCTCATCAGCGCACCTCCTGGCCAAGCTTGAAATCGGAACGCGGCGTCGCCGCCGGCGCACTGCGGTCGTACAGGCGGCGGCCGTCGATGAAGACCTGCTCGGCCAGCGCGTAGGAACTGAAGGGATTGCCGTTCCACACCACCACATCGGCCATCTTGCCGGCCTCCAGGGTGCCGGTCTGGCCCTCGATGCCCAGCGCCTTGGCGGCGTTGGCGGTCATCCAGGTGATGGCGTGCTCGGGTGTGATCTCCGGCATGCGTGCGCGTCGCGCCGAGGCCATCACCTTGGCCGCCTCCTGGTTGAGGCGCTGGATGCCTTCGGGTGAATCGGAATGGACGATGGCACAGCTGTTCTTCGGCCGGTCGACCAGCGCGATGTTCTCCGGGATACCGTCGAAGGCCTCCATCTTGAAGCCCCACCAGTCGGCCCACAGCGCACCGCAGACGCCATCGGCGGCCAGCCGGTCAGCCAGCTTGTAGGCCTCCACGCCGTGGTGGAACGCGGCCACCTTGAAGCCGAATTCCTTGGCCAGGTCGAGCATGGTGGCCATCTCGTCGGCGCGGTAGCAGTGGATGTGCACGCGGATGTCGCCCTGGATGGCGCCGGCCAGCGTATCCAGCTTGAGGTCGCGCTTGCCGCCGGCGTCACCGGCGCTGTCGCCCTTGTCGCTGCCGAACCAGCCCTTGCGCTTGGCCGGCTTGGGCTTGTTCTTGGCGATGTAGTCGGCGGCATCGATGAAGGCCGCACGATAGCCGGCCACGTTGCCCATGCGCGTGGCCGGGGCCACGCCCTTGCCTTCGCCATAGACCCGCTTGGGGTTCTCGCCGCAGGCCATTTTCAGGCCCCACGGCGCGCCGGGGAACTTCATCGCCTGGTAGGTCACCGCCGGTACGTTCTTCAGGGTCACGCCGCGGCCACCGACCAGGTTGGCCGAACCGGGCAGCACCTGCATGCTGGTCACGCCGCCGGCCAGCGCCGTGGCGAAGCCCGGGTCCTGCGGCCATACCGAGTGTTCGGCCCAGACGTTGGCGGTGACCGGCGCGGTCATCTCGTTGCCGTCGCTGTGCGCGCCGACGCCCGGGCTGGGATACACGCCCAGATGCGAGTGCACGTCGATCAGGCCCGGCGTGACCCACTTGCCCTGGGCATCGATGCGGGTGACGCCGGCGTCGGCCTGAAGCTGCTGGCCGACCGCCACGATGCGGCCCTCGCGCAGCAGCACGTCGGCGTTGTCCAGGCGCTGGCCGGTGCCGGTCAGCACGGTGGCGTTCTGGATCAGCACCGGCGCATCGGGATGCGCCTGGTAGGTGCTAGGGTAGGGGTCGGCGAGGAAGCGCGAGGCGCCCACCGCCGGTGCCGTACTCAATGAAAGCAGCGCCAGTGCCACCCCGGCGCGCAACAGCGTCGATGCCATGCAGTTCCCCTTGCTTGCGGCTTGGTCCAACCGCCGACGCTAGCCGGGGCGTGGTGGGCTTGCCAAGTGACCTTCTTCACAGGCCGGCCGCTGGCGGCTCGACGGCACCGCCGGTCTGGCCGAAAATAGCCGGTCCCCCGTCGTGCCGGACCCCCGCCCATGAAGAGCAAGCAGGAAATCGTCGACAACTGGCTGCCGCGCTATACCGGCGTGCCCCTGGACCAGTTCGGCCAGCACATCCTGCTGACCAACTTCGGCGGCTACCTGCATACCTTTTCCGAGCTGACCGGCGCGCCGGTCATCGGCCTGGACCGGCCGATGGCCAGTGCCACCATCGACGGCATCACCATGATCAACTTCGGCATGGGCAGCCCCAATGCTGCGATCATCATGGACCTGCTGTCGGCGGTGATGCCCAAGGCGGTGCTGTTCCTGGGCAAGTGCGGCGGGCTCAAGCGCAAGAACCAGCTGGGCGACCTGGTGCTGCCGATCGCCGCGATCCGCGGCGAGGGCACCTCGGGCGACTACCTGCCGCCGGAAGTGCCGGCGCTGCCCGCGTTCGCGCTGCAGCGTGCAGTGTCGACCATGATCCGCGACCTCGGCCACGACTACTGGACCGGCACCGTCTACACCACCAACCGCCGGGTCTGGGAACACGACGAGGCCTTCAAGGAGCGGCTGCGGGCGATGCGCTGCATGGCCATCGACATGGAAACGGCCACGGTGTTCGCCGCCGGCTTCGCCAACCACATCCCCAGCGGCGCGCTGCTGCTGGTGTCCGACCAGCCGATGATCCCCGACGGGGTCAAGACCGAGGCCTCCGATGCCAAGGTCAGCTCCCAGTTCGTGGAAAACCATATCCAGATCGGCATCGAGGCGCTTAAGCTTATCCGGCGCAACGGCAAGTCGGTCCGCCACCTGCGCTTCGACGAATGATGATGATGGCCTGGCGCGGCGCGCCGGCCCTGGGGAGTAGGTGATGGACGTTGCCGCGCAAGTGGTGGAATTCTGGAAGGAGGCGGGCCCGGAAAAGTGGTTCGCCCGCGACGATGCGTTCGACGCGCAGTTCCGCCGGTTGTTCCTGGATGAGCATTTCGCCGCGGCGTCGCGCGCGCGCGAGCATTGGCTGGGCAGCGCCGAGGGCGCGCTGGCGCTGATGCTGCTGCTGGACCAGTTCCCGCGCAACTGCTTCCGCGGTACCGCCCATTCCTACGCTACCGATGGCCTGGCCCGGCACTACGCCATGCGCGCGATCGAGGAAGGCCTGGACCTGCAGCTGGTGCCGAAGCTGCGCGCCTTCATCTACCTGCCGTTCGAGCACTCCGAGGATCCGCTGGACCAGGACCGTTCGGTGGCGATGTTCGACGTGCTGGGTGACAAGGAATACCTGCAGTACGCCGAACTGCACCGCGACATCATCCGCCGTTTCGGCCGCTTCCCGCATCGCAACGCGGTACTGGGCCGCATTCCGGCGCCGGAAGAGCTGGACTACCTGGCCGAAGGCGGGTTTGCGGGGTAGATCCACGCCATGCGTGGATGCAAGAAAAACGCCCGCGTT
>NZ_JAPTFX010000058.1:0-26614 GCF_030985895.1 Stenotrophomonas sp. Sm6012
GTGCCGGCCGCTGGCCGGCAACCCGGAACGCTCTGCCGAAGGTCATGCTGCTGCCGGCCAGCGGCCGGCACCACCATGACCGTTGCGATCACTTCGGCTGGTAACGCACGCTCAGCTGGTACTCGCGGCCGGGCTGGTTGAACCACGCCACGGTCTCGTACCTGCGGTCGAACACGTTGGCCGCACGCGCCAGCAGCGACCACGACGGCGTCAGCGCGTACTCGGCACGCAGGTCCAGCGTGCCGTAGCCGCCGACCTTCACCGAGTTGCCGGCGTTGTCATAGCGCTTGCCCGCGCCCTGCACGGTCAGGCCGGCGCGGAAATCGCCGAAGCGGCGATCGATGTCCAGGCGCGCGGTCTGCTGCGCGCGGCGCGGCAGCCAGTTGTCGAACTGGCTGCTGCCGCGGGTGCGGTTGCGCGGGTCGGTGTAGCTCAGCTGCGCGTTGATATCGAAGCCGGCCAGCAGCACGCCACCGGTCAGCTCGGCGCCGCGGATACGCGCCTTCTCCACCTGCTGCATCTTCATCGTGAGCGCATCGTAGGTGATCAGGTCATCGATGCGGGTCTCGTACACGTCCAGGCCCCAATGCCAGCCCTGGCCCTGCTGAGAAACACCGAGGTTGGCGCTCCTGGACTTCTCCGGCTTCAACGTCGGCACGCCGCTCCACAGGTCGTACAGGTCGCTGAAGGTCGGTGCCTTGAAGGCGGTGCCGTAGCTGGCATTGACGCGCAGGCCGTGCGCCAGCTGCATCGCCCAGCCAAGGCTGCCGGTGGCATGGTTGCCGAACTGCTGGTTGTCGTCGTTACGCGCGCTGGCCTGCAGCTGGTGGCGGCCGAAGCGGCCCTGGTACTGCACGAACACACCGGTGTTGCGGCGGCTGTCAACGAGGTAGCCCGCGCTGCTGCCATCCAGGTTGTCTTCGCTCCAGTCCACGCCGGCACTCAGCAGCTGGCCCTCGGCCAGGCCGAAATCGCCCTGCAGCGAGGCGCTGTCGCGGTGGGTCTGTGCGCTGCCGCGTGCGCCGAAGTCGCCGAAGTTGTCCGACTCGTTGTCGCTGCGGCCGACGTTGGCAGTGAACGCCAGGCGCTCGGACGGGGTGTAGCGCACCTTGCCGGCCAGCACCTGCTGGCGGGTTTCCGAATAGTTGTAGTAGCCGTCGTAGTGGTTCCTGCCGTCGGCACGCAGCGCGCTGCCTTCCACGTTCCACTGGTCGTTGAAGGTGTAGCCGCCACGCAGGCTCTTGGACAGGTTGCGGTAGCCGTCGCGGTCGTGTTCGTCGGCAAAGCAGCCGGCAGTGAACACCGAGGAAGAGCCTCGGCAGGCGTCGATGCCATCGGAATGCTGGTAGGCGATGTCGGCGCCGAACCAGCCACGTTCGGTGCCACCCCCGATGCCGCCGCTGGCTTCGCGCAGGCCGTTGCTTCCGCCACCGAGCTGGAAGTGCGGAGCAAAATCGCCCTGGTTGCGGCGGGTGAAGATCTGGATGACGCCACCGATGGCGTCGGCGCCGTACAGGCTGGACTGCGGGCCACGCACGATCTCCACGCGCTCGATCTGCGCCAGCGGCAGATCCTGATACATGGCCAGGCCGAGGTCGGCGCTGTTGATGCGCACGCCGTCGACCAGCACCACGGTGTGGCCGGAGTTGGTGCCGCGCAGGAACAGCGAGCTCTGCTTGCCAAGGCCACCGGTGTTGGTCAGGTTGATGCCAGCGCGGCCGCGCAGCAGTTCCTGCAGCGAGGTGGCCTGGCTGGATTCGATCTGCGCGCGGTCGATCACCTGGGCCGGCGCGATGCTGTCCTGCAGGGCGATCGGTGTGCGGGTGGCGGTGACCAGTACCTGGTCGAGCGCGGTGGTGTCATTGGCGGCCTGCGCCAGCGTGGGCAGCGTGGCCAGTACGGCCAGGGTGAGCATTCGGGTCTGCAGCTTCATCGGGGGGACTCCAGGTGCTGCGCACGCCCGCGCAGCGAAGGGGAGGAGCCGCGAAGCCAGGCACGCGCCGATGCCACGGCCGACGCCGTGCTCATCCAGCGCCATGCCCACCGCATCGCGACCTGAGGCTTCCGGGCCGGTCTCCGGGCTTGCCGCCGGGTGGCGCGAGGCCACCGTCCAGGCGCCTTCCCATGCGCGCGGCACAGTGGCGTTGTTGCCTGGAACTGACGTGCTTACCGTTGCGGGGGCAGCGCCGGCCTGGCGTGGAATCACGCGTCACCGGCTTCCCGTTTCAACCTGCCGGCCAAGGCCGCAGGTCACCTGGAAGTGCGCGCAGTCTACGGCATCGCCAGCTGGTAGAGTGAGAGGTGTCGCACGCGCTTCTGGTTGGAACCTGGAACATGATTGCAAAGGATCGCCTGCAGTTCCTCGACTCGCTTCGGGGCTTGGCTGCCGTCTATGTTGTGTTGTATCACGTCCAGTCGATGCCGACGCCCACGTTGTCTGTCGCGGGCTGGTTGTTGCCGGTGCTGCACCTGGGGGCCACGGGTGTCGCATTGTTCTTCGTGATCAGCGCATTTTCCCTGTGCTATACCCAGCCTCGCCACAGAGCCAGCGGTCGGCCGTTGCTGAGCTTCTACCTGCACCGCTTCCTGCGCATCGCGCCGCTGTTCTATCTGCTGCTGGCGTTCTCGATTTTCCGCGATGGCCGGGGTAGCCATGCCGGCCATCCGTGGGCCGAGATCATTGCCAATGCCACATTCACATTCAACCTCTTCCCCGGTTGGGACCAGGGAATTGTCTGGGCCAGCTGGGCAGTCGGGGTCGAGATGCTGTTCTATGCGATCTTCCCTGTGTTGTACCTGTGGGTGAATGACGGGCGCCGGGCCTGGATGCTCCTCCTGGCGCTGTTGGGGCTGGCGGCGTTGGCCGGAACTGGCTCGCTGGGAGCACGCGTGGAGGCTTCGCTGGGCAGCTACGGCTGGCTGACGCACGCGCCTGTGTTCGCGATGGGGCTGGTGGCGTATCACGCATACAACGCTCTCTCGCGGCTGCCTTCCGCGCAGGCGCGCGGGTGGGGAATGGCTCTGAACGCTACCGGTGGCCTGGTGCTGCTGCTGGTCATGACAGGAACAGTGGGCGGCTGGAGCGGAGCGAGCCAATGGCAACTGGCGGGCCTTGGCTACCTGGCATTGCTGGTGGGTTGTTCGCAATGCCCGCCACGCTGGTTGATCAACCGGGCGACAGCCTGGCTGGGTACGGTGAGCTACTCGCTCTACCTGGGGCATCCCATTGTGATCGCCTTGCTCGCGCCGGTGTTTGGCAGGCTGCTGGCGGTCACGGGTGGCGGGACAACCGGCTATCTGCTGTGCGCTGCGCTGGTACTGGCAGTCGCACTGCCGTTGGCCGCGCTGGGGCATCGCTGCATCGAAGCACCGATGATCAGGTTGGGCAAACGCGTGATGGCATCGCTGTCCGCATCAGGTGCAGGGGCCTCATCCAGGCAGGCGGAGGGCGGCCCACGCTAGAATGGCGCGCCCCACTACGGGGATGCTGTCCGGAAGTGGTGTTCATGATGTTGCTTCAATCGTCGATTTTACCTGCGCCGTCCGCGACGCAGTCGTTGGCCAGCGCTTCATATACGGTTGCACTACCGTGATCCTCGACCTGGTCCGCCATGCCGGCAACGGTCGCGATGAGTTCCTCGATGGCCGCACCGATCCACCGCAGCTGGCCCCGCTGCCACAGGAACTGGTCGATGCCTATGCCGCACAGCCGTGGGAGCGGGTGATCAGCTCGCCGCGGCTGCGCTCGCTGCATACGGCGATGGCGCTGGCCACCGCGCGCGGCCTGGATGTGGAGGCGGACGAAGAGTGGGAGGAACTGGATTTCGGTGATTGGGACGGCCAGTCCCTGTTCGATCTGCCGGAAGACGCGTTGGCGGCGTTCCATGCCGACCCGCATGCGTATCCGCCGCCGAATGGTGAGAGCTGGGGCCACTTCGAGCGGCGCATTGCGCGCGCGCTGGATCGCCTGCTTGATGACGATGACCCGCTGCCGACACTGGTGGTCAGTCACGGTGGCCCGCTGCGCATGGTGCTTTCGCAGGTGTGCGGCCTGCCAATGTCGCTGTGCTGGGCGCTGCGCATCGACCATGGCACGCGCCTGCGGGTACGGCTGGAACGCGGTGAAGCAGGTCTGGCAGGCGAACTGCTGGAACTGCAGCAGCCCTGAGCGCACCCGCCGGGCATGGCCTGGCGCTACCGATCCCGCATCACAGTGGTAGTGCCGGCCGCTGGCCGGCATCCCCAGGAACGCGGAGGGCTCAATCCTCGTCGGCGCTCTCGGCGACGCTGTCTTCAGCGTCATCGTCGGCATCGAAGCGTTGCTCATGCACCGGGCCCGAAGCCGGGCCGGCTGCCTTCAATGGATGCGCGGCGATGCGTGCTTCGTAGTCCTGCACCAGTGCTTCGCGTTGTGGCTCGCTCAGTTCCTGCCAATGGCAGTCCAGCAACGCGCCTTCCAGCGAGTACAGCAGGTTCAGGCTGGGCTTGAAGCCCGCGCGCTTGACCTTGACGAAGGCGCCGACCGCACCGATCGCGGCCAGGTCCTCGCGGCTGCGCAGGCCGACCTGGCGCAGCCATGCCGCACTCTTCGGGCCGATGTTGCGCAGTTTCGGTGCGCTCATCCCAGGGCCTCGACGAACACGTGGGCGATGGCTTCCAGCCCGGCCTGGTCCTCGGCATCGAAGCGGCCCACCTTGGGGCTGTCGATGTCGAACACGCCGATCAGCTCATCACCGCGCAGCAGCGGCACCACCAGTTCCGAACGCGAGGCCGAGTCGCAGGCGATATGGCCGGGGAAGGCATCGACGTCGTCCACGCGCTGGGTCACGCGCTGGCTGGCGGCCGCGCCGCACACGCCCTTGTCCAGCGGGATGCGCACGCAGGCCGGCAGGCCCTGGAACGGGCCGACCACCAGTTCCTTGCCGTCGTACAGGTAGAAGCCGACCCAGTTCAGATCGGGCAGGGCGTGGTAGACCAGCGCGGAGAGGTTGGCCGCGTTGGCGATGCGGTCGGACTCGGCGTAGACCAGGCCACGGGCCTGTTCCAGCAGCTGGGCGTATTGTTCCGGCTTGCTGCCGGTGAGCGAGGCATTGGCGAACATGCCCGCAGTCTAGCAAGCGTGCGGGGCCGGCGATAATGCACGCTCTGTTGCCCTGCTGGAGCCCATCAATGCCATTGCCCGCCGCGCTGCCACCTGCCCTGTTCGTGACCGGCACCGATACCGGGATCGGCAAGACCGCGGTCAGCACCGCGCTGCTGCACGCACTGCGCCGTCGTGGCCTGCGTGCAGTCGGCATGAAGCCGGTAGCCAGCGGCAGCGAGGATCTGGGGCAGGGCCTGCGCAACGAGGACGCGCTGGCCCTGCAGGCGGCCAGCTGGCCGGTGCCGGACTATGCCGACCTGAATCCGTATGCGTTGCGGCACCCCTTGGCACCGGAGCTGGCCGCTGCCGAAGATGGCGTGCAGGTGGAGCTGGCGCCGATGGTGGCCGCGTTCGAGCGGCTGCGCGCACAGGCCGATATCGTGGTGGTGGAGGGCGTTGGCGGTTGGTTGGCGCCGGTCTCGGCCACGCTGGACCAGCTGGACCTGGTGCGCGCGCTGCAGCTGCCGGTGCTGCTGGTGGTGGGCATGCGGCTGGGCTGCGTCAACCATGCGCGGCTGACCGCGCAGTCGTTGCAGGCCAGCGGCGTGGCGTGCCTGGGCTGGGTCGGCAACCACATCGACCCGGCCATGCAGCGCCAGGACGAGAACTTCGCCACGCTGCGGCAGCGCCTGCCGATGCCGTGCTGGGGCCGGCTGCGGCACCTGCCGGGGGCAAATGGCGAAGCGCTGGCCGCGCACCTGTAGTGCCGGCCGCTGGCCGGCAATCCCGGGATCGCTGGATGGATGCAGTTGCCGGCCAGCGGCCGGCACTACCGTGCTGCAGCCGCCAGCTCGCGCGCGATCGCGCCCAGCCGTTCCACCGCACCGATGAAGCGCGCATCCAGGGTCTGGCAGCACGACAGCCGCAGGCAATGCCGGTAGCGGGCGCCGCGCGAATAGACCTGGCCGGGCATGAACACGATGTCCTCCTGCAGCGCACGCTCGAACAGTTCGCGCGTATCCACGCCCGGCAGTTCCAGCCAAAGCAGGAAACCGCCCTGCGGCTCGGTGGCGCGGGTGCCAGCCGGGAAGTGCTCGGCTACCAGCTGGCGCAGCCGTCCCACCTGCTCGCGATACAGGCGACGCATGCGGTGCAGGTGGTGCTCGTAGCTGCCCGCCTCCAGGTAGGCGGCCACCGCATCGCCGAGTAGTTGCGGTTCGCCGCCGGTGGACTGGAACTTCAGCAGCGCGATGCGCTCGGCGAAGCGGCCACCCTCCAGCCAGCCGATGCGATAGTCCGGCGCCAGCGTCTTGGAAAACCCACCGACCACCATCACCCATCCGTCGCGATCGAAGGCCTTGAGCAAGGGCGCAGGCGGTTCGCAGAACTGCAGCTCGGCATACACCGCATCTTCGATCAGCGGCAGCTGGCGTGCATTGACCAGTTCGGCCAGTCGCTGCTTGGCGGATGTGGGCATGGTGCAGCCCAGCGGGTTGTGCACGGTCGGCATCACCACCAGCGCGGCCAGCGATGTGTGTTCGAGCAGGGCCCCCAGGGCATCGACATCCAGTCCCTGTTGCGGGTGGGTGGGCAATTCGATGGCCCGCAGGCCGAGGGTGGCCAGCAAGGGATACAGGTTGAAGTAGGAGGGCGCCTCGATGCCGACCGCATCGCCGGGCCGGGTGACGGCACGCAGCGCGAGCTGCAGCGCTTCCATCGCGCCATGGGTCAGCAGCAGGCGGTCGCTGTGGGTGTGCAGGCCCATGCGCGGACCGCGGCGCACGATCTGCGCCAGCAGCCGCGGCGAGCCATTCGGGCGTGCATAGGTTTCCACCGTCTGCTGGCCGTGGCGCAGCACCTGTGCGGTGTGCCGGGCCAGCTGCGCCCCGGGATAGAACTGGCGACCACGGGGGCCGGCGAAGGCCAGGTCGATGACGCCGGGTCGGCGTTGTGCCTCCAGCACGCGGGCCATCAGCGCCTGCTGCAGCGGCGCGGTGGGCGCCGACGGCGTATCGCGCAGCGAACGTTCCGGCACCGACAAGCGCGGTGCGACTTCGAAGCCCGCTTTGGGCCGTGGAATCACCAGGCCGGCATCTTCCAGCTGACGATAGGCCGCGATCACGGTGTTCAGGCTGAGCCTGCGCTGCAGCGCCATCTGCCGCAGCGAGGGCAGGCGGCTGCCAACCGGAAGCCGACCGCCGTGGATGGCTTCGGCCAGTTCATCGGACAGCCGCTGGTAGCGGGGAGGGATCATCGCGCTCTGGTCATCTGTATCCATCGAAGTTCCCACCAACTGGAGCTGTACCCATGGTGATGGCGAGACTAGCATGTCGTTGTCGGCCGGGCCTGATCGGGGCGCGGCCGATACTTCCCAAGCGCACGGCGGGATCGCCGTGCGTCTTTTTCTGCGTGGGGATTGCCGGCCGGCGGCTATCGCATCGGCACCAGCACCGCATCGCGCCGGTACAGTGCCGGGAACTGCTTGCCGAGCGCCGCCAGCTTCGGTGCGTCGTAGTAGCGGATGTAGGCCGCCTGCGGGTAGTTCGTCATGTAGTTCTGGTGATAGCTCTCGGCCGGGTAGAAGCGCTGGCCGCTGCCCAGCTGGGTGACGATCGGCGCGCGGTAGCTGCCGGCCTGGCCGAGCTGGGTGATGTAGGCGCGGCTGGCGGCCTGTTGGCGCGCATCGTCGCTGAAGATCGCCGACCGGTACTGGCTGCCGTGGTCCGGCCCCTGGCGGTTGAGCTGGGTCGGGTCGTGCACCACCGAGAAGAACACCTGCATCAGCTGCCCGTAGCTGACCTGGCGCGGGTCGTAGTCGATCTTCACCGCTTCGGCGTGACCGGTCTGGCCGCTGCTGACCCGCTCATAATGGGCGTTGGCGGCGCTGCCACCGATGTAGCCGGATACCGCATTGCTCACGCCCTTGACGTGCTGGAACACGCCCTGCACGCCCCAGAAGCAACCACCGGCAAACACCACGCTGGCGTGGGTGGCGTCATCGCGGAACGCCGCTTCGCCGGTGGGTGCCGGCAGCGCCTTGGCCTGCGCGCTGGATTCGACCGGTGCCGCAATCGCGCCGTGGTCGACCAGCAGCACACCGGCGATCAATGCCGTGGCCACGAGACCGGCGACACCGGCAGCAATACCCTGTTCAAATGAGAGTTTCATCGTGTCCTCCCGGTTCAACCAAAGGTGAAGGCGTAGGCCTGCACGCCCGCATCGAGGAATTCGATCTCGAAGCGGTGCGGGCCGACCGTGCCGCGCTGGCGCACCAGCTGGAACAGGCGGTGTTCGTTGACCACGCCACTGCCATCGGGGCCGACGTCACTGCCGGCATCGGTGGCGGGCAGCGGTTTGCCGTCCAGCCACACGCGGAAGCGCACCGGCTTGCCGTCCTGGCCCGGTGCCAGCACCAGGTGCAGGTCGCGCGCATGGAACTGGAACGCGATGCGGCCGCCGGCGCGCTGCAGTTGCGCGGCCTCGTCGTTGATCGTCCACTGCCCGGACAGGCCCCACCGGTTCAGCGCCAGGGTGGTGGGCAGCGTGTAGTCGAACGCGGTGTCGTTGCGTTGCCCGCCGGGCGAGGCGAACTGTTCGGCACGGGCGTGGCCCAGATAGGTTTCCGGCGAGCGCAGGTTGCCCATGTCGGCCTGCGCGGCAACGCCCTGCAGGTCGGCCGCGGCGGGATCGGCTGGCGGCGGCAGGCGGGTCTGGCCGGCTTCGGCAAGCAGCCGGCGGATCACCTGTTCCGAGCGCGCGTAGTTGCCCTCGCCGAACTGGTGGCCGCGGATGTTGCCCTGCGCATCGACGAAGTACTGCGCCGGCCAGTATCGGTTGTTGAACGCACGCCAGATCGTGTACTGGTTGTCCAGCGCCACCGGGTACTCGACCTTCAGCTGCTGCACCGCCTTCATCACGTTGCGTGGGTCGCGTTCGAAAGCGAATTCCGGCGTGTGCACGCCGATCACCACCAGGCCATGGTCGCGGTAGCGGCGTTCCCACTCGTGCACGAACGGCATCGCGCGCAGGCAGTTGATGCAGGAGTACGTCCAGAAGTCGACCAGCACGACCTTGCCGCGCAGCTGCTGGGCAGTCAGCGGCGGGCTGTTGAGCCAGCCGGTGGCGCCGTCCAGCGCGGGCAGGGTGCCCTCCACCGGCAGCGGTGCATCGGCACCGGTGTTGGCACCGGCCATCATCATCATCGGCGGTGCCGCCGGTTGCGCGCCGGGTACGGCGTCCAGCAGGCCCTGCTCGATGCGCGCGGTGCTGACCGTGGACAGGCGGGTCAGCAGGCCGGTGTCCCAACCGAGGCCGATCGCCACGACGGCCAGCAGCGCGGCCACGCCCAGCACCTTGCGCAGGACATCGCCGAGCCCGAGCCGTGCCTGCATCGCGCGGAACACCCGGCCGCCGATCCACACCGCCAGTGCCAGCGCGGTGATCGCGCCCAGTGCATAGGCCAGCAGCAGCGCAGTGGTGCCGACGCTGGCGCCGTGCAGGGCGGCGCCGGTCAGCACCAGGCCCAGAATCGGCCCGGCGCATGGGGCCCACAGCAGGCCGGTGGCGATGCCGATCAGCAGCGAGGTCCCCGCGCCACCGCGTCCTGCGGCGTCAGCGGCATCGGCGCGTGCGCTCAAGCGTGCACCCACGCGCTGGAACGGGGCCAGCAGATGGTCGGCCAGTCGCGGCCACAGCAGCGCCAGCGCAAACAGTGCCATCAGCACCAGGGCGATCCAGCGGCCGACCTGGTTGGCCTGCGCCACCCATTGGCTGCCCACCGCCGCCAGGCTGGCGACCACGGTGAAGGTGAGCGCCATGCCCAGCAGCAGCGGCAGCGTGCTGCGCAGGAAGGGACGGTCGGCGCGCGCGAACACGAACGGCAGCACCGGCAGGATGCAGGGGCTGAGCAGGGACAACGCACCCCCGAGGTAGGCAAGCAGCAAGAGCAGCATGGTCAGGCTCCGGACGTGGGGGAAGAACCGACCGGCACCCGCCAGCCGTCGGCGGTGCCGCCATCGGCCGCACCGGGAACGAACACCAGCGCTGCACCGTTCATGCAGTAGCGCAGCCCGGTCGGGCGCGGGCCGTCATTGAATACGTGGCCGAGATGGCCGCCGCAGCGGCGGCAGTGCACCTCCACCCGCAGCATGCCGAAGGTGACGTCGCGGTCTTCGCCGATGGCGTTGTGCAGCGGCGCCCAGAAGCTCGGCCAGCCAGTACCACTCTCGAACTTGGTGGAGGATGAGAACAGTGGTAGCGCACAGCCGGCACAGGCGAACGTGCCCTGCCGGTGCTCCTTGTTGAGCGGACTGCTCCATGGCCGCTCGGTGGCCTGCTGGCGCAGCACCGCGTACTGGGCCGGGGTCAGGCGCTGGCGCCAGTCGGCGTCGCTGTGCATGACCTCGAACTGTCGCGCGGGACGCGTTTCGGCAGCGGCCGGTGCGGCGCGGCTGCACGCGCCGAGGCCGAGCAGGCCGGCGGCGGTGGCAACACCGCCCAGGCCCAGCAGATGGCGGCGGGTGAGGGTCATGGCGGACTCCGGGAAGGGGCGACGGGGCCATGCTGCGCCCGCCCGGGTCAACGAATCCTCACGCAGGATTCAATTTTTCGTGAGGTATCGGCGGCCATCCCGCGCCACAATGCGGGCAGCCTCCCCCACTGGCCCCGAGCTGCCGATGTCCGCCAAACGCGTGTTGATCGTTGAAGATGATGCCCACATCGCCGACCTGCTGCGCATGCATCTGGGCGATGAAGGCTATGACGTGGCCCACGCCGCCAGCGGTGACGCCGGACTGCGCCTGCTCGAACAGGAAGGCCCGTGGGATGCACTGGTGCTGGACGTGATGCTGCCCGGCGTGGATGGCCTGCAGGTGTGCCAGCGCGCACGCGCGATGGCGCGTTATGTGCCGATCATCATCATCAGTGCACGTGGCAGTGAAACCCAGCGCATCGTCGGCCTCGAGCTGGGGGCGGACGACTACCTGGCCAAACCCTTCTCGATGCCGGAGCTGGTGGCACGGGTGCGCGCACTGCTGCGCCGCGCCGAGGCGATGGCGCAGAGCGCACGCATCGATGCCGGCGCGATCGAGCTGGGCGGGCTGCAGCTGGACCCGGTTGCACGCACCGCGTCGGTGGAGGGCACTGCGCTGGAACTGACCCCGCGCGAATTCGACCTGCTGCTGTTCTTCGCCCGTCATCCTGACCAGGTGTTCGCACGCATGGAACTGCTCAACCAGGTCTGGGGCTATCAGCACGATGGCTACGAGCACACGGTCAACACCCATATCAACCGGCTGCGCAGCAAGATCGAAACCGACCCGGCCAATCCGCGGCGGCTGCTGACGGTGTGGGGGCGCGGCTACAAGCTGGTCGATCCGGCCGGGGCGGCGGCATGATCAGGCCGAACCTGTGGCAGAAGCTGGCGGCGGTGATCGCCGCACTGATGCTGATGTGCTGCATGGCGCTGCTGGCGCTGCAGATGCGTGCCAACACCCGCCACGAGCAGGAAGTGGTGCAGCGGCTGTCGCTGGGCCTGGCCGAGCACATTGCCCAGCGCAGCGAGCTGATGGACACCAGCGGCATGCGCGACGCCGCGGTGCGCGCTTTGTTCGGCCAGCTGATGGCGGTCAACCCCAGCGTCGAGGTCTACCTGCTGGACGACCAGGGCCGCATCCTCGGCCACGATGCGCCCAGCGGCCATCTGGTACGCAACCGGGTGGACGTGGCGCCGTTGCGCCACCTGCTGGCCGGCGGACCGCTGCCGATCCTCGGCGACGATCCGCGCAGCGCCGATGGCCGCAAGGTATTCAGCGCCGCGCCGTTGATCGTGCAGGGCCGCCAGGCGGGTTACGTGTACGTGGTGCTGGTCGGCGAGCACCGGCAGATGCTGGCCGACGACCTCGCGGCCGGCAGCCAGTGGAACACCACCTGGTGGTCGGTGATGCTGGTTGGCAGCCTCGGCCTGCTGGCCGGGCTGGTGGCGTTCTACTGGGTGACCCGCCCGCTGCGGCGGCTGACCCGGCGCATCCAGGCCTTCGACATCGACGCACCGACGCCACTGCCGCCACCGGAGCCGCTGCGCCCCGGCGAGCGCGACGAGCTGGTGATCCTTGAGCACGCACACGCGCAGATGGCGCAGCGGTTGGGCGAACAATGGCAGCAGCTGCGCCAGCAGGACCTGCAGCGGCGCGAACTGGTGGCCAACATCTCGCATGACCTGCGTACGCCGTTGTCGTCGCTGCATGGCTATCTGGAAACGCTGGCGTTGAAGGACGCCACGCTGTCACCGGACGAACGCCGCCGCTATCTGGGCATCGCCCTGGCGCAGAGTGCCAAGGTCGGTCGGCTGGCGCGCGCGCTGTTCGAGCTGGCGCGGCTGGAGCATGGCGAGGTACGCCTGGAGTGGGAGGTCTTCGCGTTGCCAGAGCTGCTGCAGGACGTGCTGCAGAAGTTCGAGCTGGCCGCGCAGGCGCGCAACCAGCGCCTGCATGCCGACTTCCCGCCGGGCCTGCCGTTGGTGCGCGCCGACCTGGGCCTGGTCGAGCGTGTGCTGACCAATCTGCTCGACAATGCGCTGCGGCATGCGCCCG
This sequence comes from Stenotrophomonas sp. Sm6012, assembly GCF_030985895.1. NCBI lineage: Bacteria > Pseudomonadati > Pseudomonadota > Gammaproteobacteria > Lysobacterales > Lysobacteraceae > Stenotrophomonas > Stenotrophomonas sp. Sm6012. The sequence continues at coordinate 12,673 of NZ_JAPTFX010000058.1, forward strand.
AGGGAGGCCGGATCGAAGTACGCCTGCGCGCAATGCCCGACAGCGTAGAGGTCAGCGTGTCCGACGATGGTCCCGGCGTGGCGCCAGCGCTGCGCAGCCAGCTGTTCCAGGCGCCGGCGGCACTGGGCGCGCGCCGCGGCGAGAACGGTGGTCTCGGTCTGCTGATCGTGCAGCGCATCGTGCAGCTGCACGGTCGTCGCATCGAACTGCGTGACAGCGAACATGGCGCCCTGTTCGTGTTTGCCCTGCCGCGCGCGGAACCGGCGGTCTAGCAGGCCGTATCGCCTTCCACGACGCCGCCGGTTTCCAGTGGCAGGTGCAGGCGGATGCAGGCGCCGCCCAGGTCTGAATCGGTCACCTCGACATGGCCGCCATGCTTGTCGGCCACTACCTGCACTAACGCCAGGCCAAGCCCGAAGCCGGGGCTGCCCGGGTCCAGCCGCACATACGGTTGCAGCACCTGGCCGCGCAGTTCGGGCGCGATGCCAGGGCCGTCATCCTCCACCTGCAGGCACAGCCAGCCGTCGTCCGCCGTGCTGGCGACGCGGATCTGCCGGCGCGCATAGCGCAGCGCATTGCCGAGCAGGTTGCGCAGCGCCAGTTCCAGCATGTGCCGGTTGACGTTGACCAGGCCTACCGGTGACAGCACCTGCTGCACCGGCATCGGCAGCGGGGCGAACTGGGCGATCACGCCGCGCACCAGGGTGGCCAGCTGCAGCCGTTGGCGGGTCAGCTGGTGGCAACGGCCGAGAGCGGCGTACTCGACGCCGGCATCGGTGAGGTGCTGCAGCCGATCGACATCGGTGCGCAGGCCGCCCAATGCATCGCGCTGAAGCTCATCCAGCGCGGTGTCCTCGAGGTCGGCCAAGCCGAAACGCATGCGCGCCAGCGGGGTACGTACCTCGTGCGCTACAGCCTGTGCCAGCACGCGCTGGCTTTCCAGCAACTGCTGCAGCTGCTCGGCCATGTGGTTGAAGGCGTTGGCCAGCGGCCGCACCAGCGCGGTACCGGCACGTGGCGCGCGCGTGTCCAGCTGGCCGTCGCGCATCTGCCGTGCCGCCTGGGCCAGCTGCGAGACGTCGCGCCACAGGCGGTAGACCATCACGTACATTGGCAACGCCACCGCCACCATCAGGATCAGCAGCAGGATCGCCACGCCGGAGACTTCGCTGTCCTGCCATCCCTCCTCAGGCAATGCTTCGTCCAGCGGCCCCAGCATCACCGCGTAGTCGCTGTCGCCGATCCGCTGCAGGCTGCGCATGTGCTCCAGGTCGATCTGCACACGACCGTTGTTGAACGCCGGGCGCTGGCTGGCAGGCAGCTCCTTCACCGCCTCGGCCAGCGGCACCATGCGCAGCGCGTAGGCGAAATCGGCGTCGAGTTCGCGCGCCAGCGCCGGCCACTGCTCGCGCGGGGTTTCGGCGAAGCGATGCTGCAGCAACGCATGGGTGCCGCGCATCTCGGCCTGCAGGCCGGCCTCGGTGCGGTCTTCCAGCAGCGCATCCCACGCCCACAGGCCGAGCACGATCAGCAACAGGTGGGCGACCAGGAAGCCGATGCCATAGCGCAGGAAGTGGAAGGCGTGGCCGCGCATCGCCGAGGGCGTGCGCTTCATCCCCATGCCGATCGGCTGAACAGGTAGCCGCGTCCGCGCACCGTCTTGATCCGTTCCGGCTGCTCGGGGTTGTCACCCAGCTTGCGGCGCAGGCGCGAGATGCGGGCGTCAATCGAGCGGTCCAGGCCATCGAAGGCGATCCCGCGCAGGCCACGCAGCAGCGCGTCGCGGTCGAGGATCTGGCCGGCGTTGCTGGCCAGCAGGAACAGCAGGTCGAACTCCGCGGTGGTCAGTTCCAGCAGCGCACCCTGCAGGTGCACGTTGCGGGTGGACGGGTCGATGTTCAGCTCGCCGAAGCGCAGGCTGCCGTCGCGCGGCTCGACCCGGCGGTGGCGGCGCAGGTGGGCGCGCAGGCGGGCCAGCAGCACCCGCGGTTCGATCGGCTTGCCGATGTAGTCGTCGGCGCCCAGCTCCAGCCCCAGGACCTGGTCGATGTTGTCGGTGCGGGCGGTCAGGACGCAGATGATGCCGTCATAGTGGGGACGTATCTGCCGACACACTTCGAAACCATCCTGGTCGGGCAGGCCGACATCGAGCAGGACCAGGGCCGGCTTTTCGGCGAGGATCCGGGTCACGGCGCGCTCGCCGCTGCGCTCGTGGGCGACCTGGTAGCCATGCCGCTGCAGATAGTCACTGACCATCGTTCCCAGGCGGGCATCGTCTTCGACCAGTACGATATCCAGCATTTTCAAGGCCTCCGTGGACGCAAACGTACCGCCACGGCACGAGCGCGGCGATGCTATCCCAGCCATCGGGCCGCCCGGGTGCAGGGGGCGGGCGCCATTCAGCCGGGGTTGCTGGCGCACGGGCCGGGTCTCAGCCCCGGCAACCACTTGGCGCCCAGCATAGCCGGTTGCCGTTACAAAACGTTACCTTCGTCACACGCGTGGTGACGATCGCTGACAGCAATGCGACTGACTCGGGGCGGAGGCAGGCCGAGCATGGAGTCTCCTCCGTTCCGCGTGCCGTTCCCATGTCGCCCGCCAACCTCCGCCTGCCGAACCTGTCCTGCCGCCACTGCGGAGGTGCCCGATGAGCGGCGTGGTCGGGGCCTGGCTGCCGCCCGCCGAAGACGAGCACCTGCTGCAGCAGCTGGCGCCGATGCTGCGCGCGTTGCAGCAGCGCGGCCGAGGGCGTATCGGCTACTGGACCGATGCCGAGGCCGGCCTGGCACTGGGCCATTGCCGGGCGCCGACCGATACGCCCCTGCAACCGCTGAGCTCGGACTGCGGCCGCTATGTGCTGTGCCTGGACGGCCGCCTGTACAACCGCGCCGACCTGCAGGCACAACTGCGCGATCTGCCGCGCAGCTGCAGCGATGCGCGGCTGCTGCTGCAGGCGATCGTCGAGTGGGGCGTGGAGCGGGCGCTGTCGCGCATCGAGGGCGCCTTTGGTTTCAGCGTGTGGGACCGCGAGTCGCGCGCGCTGTGGCTGGCCCGTGACCCGGTGGGCGAGCGCCCGCTGTACTACGGCTGGTACCAGGGCAGGTTCCTGTTCGCCTCGGAGCTGAAGGCGCTGCAGGCCTTTGAGGGTTTCTCGCCGAGCATCGACCAGGATGCCCTGAGCCTGCTGCTGCGCCATGACTACGTGCCGGCGCCGCACACCATCTACCGTGGCATTCACAAGCTGGTGGCCGGCGCCATGCTGCGCATCGACCTCAACGACCATGCTGCGGGTCACTCCGGCATGGCCGCGCAGGGCGGTTCGCGCTACTGGTGTGCACGCGATGCGATGCACAGCGCATTGCAGGACCCCCTGCAACCGGCGCCGAGCCTGGAGCAGGCTACCGACCAGCTGGAGGCGGTGCTGCAGAAGGCCATCGCTGCACGCATGCACTCGCCACTGGCCTGCGGCGCGTTCCTGTCCGGGGGGACCGATTCCTCTCTGGTGACGGCGATGATGCAGGCGCAGTCGACCCTGCCGATCGAAGCATGGACGGTCGGCTTCGACGATCCGGGCCACGACGAGAGCGACTGGGCTTCGCAGGTGGCGCGTCATCTGGGCGTGCAGCATCACCTGCACCGGATGGACGCGCGCCAGGGCCTGGACCTGCTGCAGCGGCTGCCGCAGGTCTGGTGCGAGCCGTTCGCCGATGCCTCGCAGCTGCCGACATTGCTGGCCAGTGAACTGCTGGGTGCGCGCAAGCCGGTGGCGTTGACCGGTGACGGCGGCGACGAACTGTTCTTCGGACATCCCAGTTATGGGCGCGCGCTGCGCAATGCACGGCTGTGTGGCGGCCTGCCGGACTGGGTTCGTGACCTGGCGCGGCGCAGCGGCAACCGCATGAACGTCGAGCGCGGCCGCCTCGGTGGCTGGCGCGCGCTGGTGGCCGAGGTCGCCGCCAACGACGTGGAAGGCCACTACCTGCAGCGGGTCACCCGCTGGCGGCAGCCGGCGCAGGTGGTGCTGGGCGCGCGCGAACCGGTGACGATCTTCCAGCAGCAGGACACGGCGCTGCCGGCCGAGGCGCGCATCCAGCTGCTCGATTTCCGCATGGATCTGGCCGAAGGCATTCTCGCCAAGGTTGATCGCGCCGGCATGGCGGCGGGCGTTGAAACCCGTGCGCCGCTGCTGGACATGGAGGTGGTGCGCCTGGCCTGGCGCCTACCGCAGCATCTGAAATACCACGATGGCGAGCACAAGCTGATTCTGAAGCACCTGCTGGCGCGCTATCTGCCCGAGCCGCTGGTGTACCGTCCCAAGCGCGGCTTCGGCCCGCCGATGGCGCGCTGGCTGGCGGGTCCGCTGCGCGATTGGGCGGAGGCGTTGCTGGATCCGCAGCTGCTGCGCAACCAGGGCTGCTTCGATGCGGTGCGCGTGCGTGGCATCTGGGAGGCGTTCCTGCGCGGTGAGCGCAAGTGGCACACGCACCTGTGGAACGTGCTGATGTTCCAGGCGTGGCACCAGCACTGGCACGGTGGTCGCGGGCGCTGAGGTTCCTTCGCGGATTGTTCTGCATGGCGCAGGGCGGAGGCCCTCGCGTACGAATGTCCTCCGGCGCTGGCCGTTGGCCGTCACCTCCCCCTTTACTTCGTACGCAAGGGCCTCCGCCCTGCGTTCGGAGTTCGTCGGCGCCTCCTTGAAAGGCTGCCGCGAGCACTGCGCTTTACCTCCCGTAGGCCGAGCCTCGTCGGAGCCCACGCGTTCGCGGCAATTGCGGACGAAGACGTGCTTGTGGCGGATTGTTCTGCGCGGCGCAGGGCGGAGGCCCTTGCGTACGAATGTCCTCCGGCGCCGGCCGTTGGCCGTCACCTCCCCCTTTACTTCGTACGCAAGGGTCTCCGCCCTGCGTTCGGAGTTCGTCGGCGCCTCCTTGAAAGGCTGCCGCGAGCACTGCGCTTTACCTGCCGCAAGCCGAGCCTGGTCGGGGTGGGCAGGGGTCTGGGCAAAGTAAAGGAGGAGGTGACGGCCAACGGCCGGCGCCGGGGGACATTTGCCCAGGTCCCTGCCCACCCCGGCGGGGCCCTTCAGCTCGCAGAGAGTCCAGACGAAGAAGTGCCTCGGAATCCAAACGTCAGGCAAAAAAAGACCCGGCAGAGGGAGGGATCTGCCGGGTCCGGATTGCGTGGGGGGAGGGACCCACGCAATGAGCGTTGCGTCGCGTCAGTGGCTGTTCGCGTCCGCGCTTGATTCGTTGTAGCCCTGCACCAGTTCGGACCAGGCCTTGCCGGCCTGCAGGCCGAGGCCGACCACGTCCTGCTGGGCCTGGCCCAGCCGCTGCAGGTTGTCCTGCCACAGCTGCGTGCCCTTGCTGAGCACCCCGGCCGCATCGTCGCTGCGGGCCAGTTCACCCAGCCAGCCACCGGTCGCGGTCAGGTTCCGCTCCAGCGCCTTCAGCTGCACGCCGAACATGCTTTCGGCGTTCTCCAACGCCAACCGGTTCGCACGCGTTGCCGCGGCAGCAAGCTGGCGGGTGGCATCACTGAAGCGATCGCTGAAGGCGGCGGCCATGGGCATCAGAGTGTGACTTGATGCAATGCAGCATACGCCGTTGATGCCGCATTGCAACAAAAATAACGAAGGCGCCCATGGCGCCTTCAGAAAACCTTTCAGATCAATGATTTGATCAGATGGCCGGGCCGCGGTAGCGGCAGCCGGAGGTACAGGTCTCGTGCACGGTGATCTCGCTCAGCGCCGGCAGGCTGGGCTTGAGCTCGTTCCAGATCCACACCGCCAGGTTCTCGCTGGTCGGGTTCTCCAGGCCGGGGATGTCGTTGAGGTAGTGATGGTCCAGGCGCTCGTAGATCGGCTGGAAAGCCGCTTTCACGTCACCGAAATCCATGATCCAGCCCGTCTGCGCGCCGGGCTCGCCCTCGACCTTCAGTTCCACCCGGAACGAGTGGCCGTGCAGGCGCGCGCACTTGTGCCCCGGCGGCACGTTGGGGAGGCGGTGCGCCGCCTCGAGCATGAAGACTTTGAAGATTTCCATGGCGGCGATTGTACGCCGCAGCTATCGCCTCTGGCCGGGTGGATGTTGGCTGTTCGTGAAGAAACTCTTTCCATCCGGATGAAGAGATGATAGCTTCTCTTATATCCGTATGAAGAGATGTTATTGGCCGGACGTCGGCCAGGCATGGACTACTGCGGAACTTCGTCGTCCTTACCACCTCCCCCACATCGTCATGCCCAAGCACACCCTGCTCGTGGCGGCCCTGGCCGTCGCTCTGGCCGCGCCTTTGTCCGCCGCCGCCGAATCCTCCGCCGATGCCAGTGGCGAAGCCAGCACGCTGGCCGCCGTGCGCGTCACCGGTTCCAACATCAAGCGCACCGATACCGAGGCCTCCAACCCGGTGCAGGTGATCGCCCGCCAGCAGCTGGAACAGACCGGCAAGGCCACCGTGGCCGACGTGCTGCGCTCGATCTCGGCCAATACCGGCAACGCCAGCAACGAAACCACCAACAACGGCTGGGCCTCCGGCTCGGCCGGCATCGGCCTGCGTGGCCTGTCGCAGAAGAACACGCTGGTGCTGCTCAACGGCCGCCGCCTGGCCAACTACGGCTTCCCGGCCGGTGGCCTGTCCGACACCTTCGTCGATCTCAACGCGCTGCCGCTGGTCGCGGTCGAACGCATCGAAGTGCTCAAGGACGGCGCCTCGGCCGTCTACGGCTCCGATGCGGTGGCCGGGGTGGTCAACATCATCACCCGGCAGAACTTCGAAGGCGCCGAGATCGGTGGCAGCTTCGGCGGCGCCGACCAGGGCGGCCTGCACGAGCAGAACCTGAAGTTCGTCGGCGGCCTCGGTGATCTCGACACCGATGGCTACAACATCCTGTTCAGCCTGCAGGGCTACAACCGCGAGCGCCTGGACCAGGACGAACGCAACCTGACCAGCAGCGGCATCTACACCGACAAGCCGGGCGGCCGCTGGAACGGCTGGTCGGCCAAGGGCGCGCGCTATCTGGTGAACGGCGTGTCGGTGCCGATGCTCGATGCCAACGGCAACTGCCCGACCGGTACCACCCGCGTTGCCAGCGCGCCGATCGACGGCCTGGCCGGCGATACCTGCGGCTTCAACCAGGCGCCATTCACCACCCTGATTCCGTCGACCAAGCGCTACCAGGCGTACGCCAACGGTACCTTCCGCCTGAACGACAACGTCGAAGCGTTCGGCGAAGTGCTGTACAGCCAGATCAAGAGCACCGCGTGGTTCGGCAGCAGCCCGTATTTCACCCTGGAAAGCGGCCGCTTCGCACTGAACGCGGACAGTGGCCTGGCCGAGCCGGTGTCGTCGCTGCTGCCGGCCAACAATCCGTACAACCCGTACGGCCGCGCGATCCCGATCGAGTACACCTTCTTCGACCTTGGCGGCACCCTCAAGACCAACCGTTCCACCGCCTATCGCGGCGTGTTCGGCCTGCGTGGCACTACCGCGAAGTGGGACTGGGAAGTGGCCGCGTTCGGGGCGCGCAGCAGCGAGCGCGAGAGCGTGTCCGGTGGCTTCGCCAACCGCTGGGCGCTGGCCGATGCACTGGCCACCGGCAGCTACAACCTGCTCAACCCGGCGGCCACGCCGCAGTCGGTGCGTGATGCGATCAACATCGCCACGCTGCGTCCGGCCGAGTCCAAGCTGCAGGGCTTCGACGCGAAGATCTCCGGCAGCCTGGGCCACACCTGGGCCGGCGAGATCGGCTTCGCCGCCGGTGCCGAGTGGCGCCGCGAGAAGCTCGATTCCAACAACCCGTGGCAGATCGATGCCGGCCTGCAGGTGCGCCCGGCCATCGCCGAAGTGCACGGCCAGCGCCAGGTCAGTGCCGCCTACGCCGAAGTGAATGTGCCGCTGGCCTCGACGCTGGAGCTGTCGGCGGCCGCACGTGCCGACCACTACGATGACTTCGGCAATGCGTTCTCGCCGAAGCTCGGCCTGCGCTGGCAGCCGCTGGATTTCCTGCTGGTGCGTGCATCGGCCTCGAAGGGATTCCGCGCGCCGTCGCTGTCGGAGAACTCCAACAGCACCAGCATCGCCTACGGCAGCGTGGTGGATCCGCGTGACCCCGATGTGCCGGGCTCGCGCCAGAACCCGACCTTCTTCACCGTCGGCAACAATGCACTGAAGCCGGAGCGTACCAAGAGCGTGAACTTCGGCGTGGTGCTGTCGCCGTGGGCCAACACCAACCTGAGCGTGGACTACTACCGCATCCAGCTGGACAACCTGGTCGGCACCAACAACACCCAGACCCTGGTCAACGACAACGTGGCCGGCGCCGTGCAGCGCGACGAGCGCGGCAAGCTGCAGGCGGTCTACAACCGCTACCAGAACCTCAGCGAGCTGAAGACCTCGGGCATCGATGTCGAACTGCGCCAGCGCATCCCGACCGCAGCGCTGGGTGACTTCACCGTGTCCTCGGCCTACACCCACGTCCGTGACTACCGTCGCCCGACCGTAGTCGGCGGCCCGCTGGTGGACTACGCCGGCAGCAACCTCGGCGCGACCCTGCCCAAGGACAAGGCCACCACCACGCTGGACTGGACGTACGGCGACTTCAACGCGGCGGTGACCTGGTACTACACCAGCAGCTACCGCCAGGAAGCCAGCACCGCGGCCAAGGCCGTGCAGCAGCGCGTCGGCAGCTACAGCCAGTACGACCTGTACCTGGCCTACACCGGCGTCGACAAGCTCACCGTGTACGCCAAGGTGCAGAACCTGGCCGACAAGACGCCGCCGTACGACGCCTCGTTCCCGGGCATCCGCGCGCCGTACGACTTCAGCCAGTACGACCTGCGCGGCCGCTACTTCACGCTGGGCTTCGACTACCGCTTCTGATCCATCCGTTGCGGCCGGCTTCCCCGGGGAGCCGGCCGCGCGACTGTCCGCCGTTGTGTTCCAGGGGAGCCACCGTGTCCTTGCATCGCCGTGCCGTTCTTCCGTTGCTGATCGCCGCCGTCACCGCCCTGTCCTCGCCGCAGCCGGCGCAGGCACAGAGTGCGTACTTCTTCCCGCAGGCCACCGAAGCGGCCGCATTCGATACGTCCATTCCCACGCCGGAACAGTTCCTTGGCTATCCGGTCGGCAGCCGTTACACCCGGCATGACCAGCTGGTGGCCTACTTCCAGGAACTGGCGAAACGCTCGGGCAAGATAAGCGTGCGCGAGATCGGCCGCAGCTACGAGGGACGCCCGCTGTTGATCGCCACGGTCACTGCGGCGGGCAACCAGGCGCGACTGGAACAGATCCGCCAGCAGCACGCGACGCTGGTCGATCCGGCGCAGCCACGCAGCGCCGCCGGCGACAGCCCGGTGGTGGTGTGGCTGGGCTACAGCGTGCACGGCAACGAGACCTCCAGTGCCGAAGCCGCGATGCTGACCGCGTACTACCTGGTGGCCAACCAGAGTGCAGAAACCCAGCGCTGGCTGCAGCAGGCCGTGGTGCTGTTCGACCCGGCGCAGAATCCGGACGGCCGTGATCGCGCGGCCAACTGGCACAACGCATGGGCCTCGGACCCGGCTTCGGCCGACCCGGCCGACAAGGAACACGTCGAGCCGTTCCCGCAGGGCCGCACCAACCACTACTTCACCGACCTCAACCGTGATTGGCTTGCGCTGACCCAGCAGGATTCACGGCCGAAGGTGGAGGTGTTCCACCAGTGGTACCCGAACGTGCAGATCGACTTCCACGAGATGGGCAAGGACAGCACCTACTACTTCGAGCCGTCGCCGAAGAGCATGCACAGCCCGTTGATCCCGGCGGCATCGTACGAATTCAACAAGACCCTGGCCAAGTACCACGCGCAGGCGCTGGATGCATTGGGCTCGCTGTACTACACCGGCGAGAACTTCGACAACTTCTCGCCGGTATATGGCTCCACCTATCCGGACTTCCACGGCGCGGTCGGCGTGACCGTCGAGCAGGCCAGTTCACGGGGCCGCGTGCAGGAATCGGTGAATGGCGTGTTGACGTTCCCGTTCACCATCCGCAACCAGGTTGCTACAGGGCTGGGCACAGTGCGTGGCGCGGTCGCCGAGCGCAGTGGCCTGTTCGACCTGCAGAAGCAGTTCTTCCAGAGCGCGCTGAAGCAGGCTGCACAGCAGCCGGTGAAGAGCTTCGTGTTCGGCGATGCGCATGACCCGGCACTGACCCGGCGCTTGCTGGAGCTGTTGCTGCTGCATCGCATCGAAGTGCGCGCGCTGGATCGTGCGGTCACCGTGGATGGGCAGCACTTCGCGCCGGGCAACGCCTACGTGGTGCCGGTGCAGCAGGCGCAGTTCCGGCTGGTGCATTCGATCTTCGCCGAGACGCCGCCGATCAAGGGCGACGTGTTTTACGGCAGCACCAGCTACGCGATCGCACCGGCCTACGGCGTGGCGTTCGCGGGCAGTCGCAGCCGCATCGACGGTGGCGCCCGCATCGCGGGGCTTCCGCCGGTACAGGGCGAGGTGCTTGGCGGCCAGGCCGGCTTTGCCTATGTCATCGACTGGCGCGACTACAACGCGGGCCGGGCGCTGGCGGTGCTGCAGGGCAAGGGCCTGAGTACACGCGCAGCCTTCCAGCCGTTCACCGCCGCCACCGCACAGGGCGAGGCGGACTTTGCTGCCGGCAGCATCGTCATTCCGGTGGCCGGGCAGCCGCTGCAGGGCGTGGCGCTGCTGGAGGCGGTACGTGCTGCAGCCCGCGTTGCAGGCGTGCAGGTGCATGCGCTGTCCACTGGTCGCAGCCGCGAGGGCGTTGACCTGGGCAGCGATGGCGTCAAGGCGCTACGCAAGCCGACCGTGGCACTGGTGATGGGCGAGGGCGTGGCCGCCACCGAGATTGGCTCGGCCTGGTTCCTGCTCGACCAGCAACTGCAGCTGCCGGCCAGCAAGCTGGATCCGCAGCAGCTGGGCAAAGTGCCGCTGGATCGTTACACCACCATCGTGCTGTCCGGCGGTACCTATACCGGCGTCGATGCCACCGCGGTGGCAGCATTGAAGCGCTGGGTGCAGGCCGGTGGCTCCCTGGTGACCTACGGCAGTGCCTCGAAGTGGGCGATCGAACAGAAGCTGGCCGACGGCGAGACGCTTGGCAAGGAAGAAGAGGTTGCTGGTGAGAGCCGCCGTGCGTTCGGCGACCAGCGCGATATTGCCGCGATCGAGCGGGTCAGCGGCAACATCCTCAGTGCCGACGTGGATACCAGCCATCCGTTGGCGTTCGGCGTGCCGCGTCGTCAGCTGGCGATCAACAAGGAAAACACGGTGACGCTGCAGCCAAGCGCGAATCCGTTCTCGACAGTGGTGCGCATCGACACCACGCCGCGGGTGAATGGTTACCTGTCCGAGCGCAACCGCGCGCGGGTGGCGGGCAGCGCGTGGCTGCTGGTGTCGGCGCAGGGGCAGGGCAACGTGGTGCTGTTTGCCGATGATCCGGCGCATCGCAAGTACTGGCACGGGACGGATCGACTGCTGATCAACGCGATCTTCTTCGGGAATCTGGTGAATCCGAGTAAAGCGCGGGGTTGAGGCGTTTGGCGCCTTGATTTTTACCTGGCTGGGGGAGGCCCGGAGGCCCAGGCAGGACACGCCGTAAACCCATCCATGGGGGCTCGATGGCGCCATCCATGGCGCCAACGGTCCTGCCTGGGCCTCCGGGCCTCCCCCCGACAATTTCCTGCGGGCGCGGACGCATCGAACCCCAAGGCGGCAGCAAGGGCAAAAGCAAGAGCAAGAGCAAGAGCATCGGCATTTGCTCTTGAATTTGAATTTGATCTTTCTTCTCCCGGCTACCCGGCGGGACAAGCAGGCGCAGGCAATGCTTGAAGCGGATGGGCGTGGGGCCAGCGCAAAACCGTGAGGCGCATGGATGCGCCGACCGAGCCCCCATGGATGGGTTTACGGCGTGTTTTGCGCTGGCCCCACGCCCATCCGCCCTCAGCACAAACACACCGCCTGCTTCTACTCACGGTAGCCGGCAAAAAAAAAGGACGGCGCCTCAGCGCCGTCCCTCGATAGCCCCCCGCGCAGCGGGAAGCACAACAACTCTCAGCTGCGATCAGCCGGCGCGACCGCCGCCGTTACCACCCTGGCCGCGGCCACGGCCGCCCCCATTGCCGCCACCGCCACGACGCTGGCCCTGACCGGCGCCTGCACCCGCACGCTGCTGGCCATTGCCACCGCCCTCACGACGGCCGCCGCCGGACTTCTTCGGGCCGGCATGCGCATGGCGCGGCGCATCACCGTGCGGACGGCGCGCGTGGTTCTTGCGCGGTGCGCGCTCGCCGGTATCGTGCTCGGCCTTGCCCGGTGCACTGTTGCCCCAGCGGATCGGCGTCTGCAGCTCGAAACCCGGTACGTCGCGGATGTCCATGTCGCGGCCCAGCAGGCGCACGATCGCGCGCAGCAGCTTCACTTCATCCTGCGCCACCAGCGAAATCGCCTGGCCGGTGGCACCGTTGCGGCCGGTACGGCCGATGCGGTGCACGTAATCCTCGGCCACCATCGGCAGGTCGAAGTTGATCACCTTCGGCAGCTCGTTGATGTCGATGCCACGTGCGGCGATGTCGGTGGCCACCAGCACGGTCACGCGGCCCGCCTTGAAGTCGCCCAGCGCACGCAGGCGCTGGCCCTGGCTCTTGTTGCCGTGGATCGCCGCGGTCTTGATGCCCGACTTCTCCAGGAACGTGGCCAGCTTGTCGCTGCCATGCTTGGTGCGAGCGAACACCAGGGTCTGCTCGCGGCTGTCCTGCGCCAGCAGGTGCAGCAGCAGGTCGCGCTTGCGGCCGGCATCGACCGGGTGCACGCGGTGGGTGATGGTTTCGGCCACGGTGTTCTTCGGCGTCACCTGGATCTGTTCCGGGTTGCGCATGAACTCCAGCGCCAGCTGCCGGATGTTGTCCTCGAAGGTGGCCGAGAACAGCAGGGTCTGGCGGTTCTGCTTCGGCAGCTTGGCCAGGATGCGCTTGATCGACGGCAGGAAGCCCATGTCGAGCATGCGGTCGGCTTCGTCCAGCACCAGCAGTTCAATGCCGGACAGGTCGATGCTGCGACGCTCCAGGTGGTCGATCAGGCGGCCCGGGCAGGCCACCAGCAGGTCCACGCCGCGGCGCAGGATGTCCAGCTGGTTGCCCATGCCGACGCCGCCGTAGATGCACGCGCTGGGGATGCGCAGGTACTTGCTGTAGCCGCGCAGGCTGTCATGCACCTGGGTGGCCAGTTCGCGGGTCGGGGCCAGGATCAGCGCGCGCGGCTTGCGCGGGCCGCTGCGCACTTCCTGCGAGGCGGTGCCCAGGTGCTGCAGCAGCGGCAGGCCGAAGGCGGCGGTCTTGCCGGTACCGGTCTGAGCGCCGGCCAGCAGGTCGCGACCGGCCAGCGCCAGCGGGATCGCCTGCTGCTGGATCGGGGTCGGGTTCTCGTAGCCCTGCTCGGCGAGCGCACGCAGCAGGAAGGGCGCCAGGCCCAGCGATTCAAAAGACATTGAGTTTGCTCCAAGTACAAGAAACGCCTGTCCGACTGGACAGACGGGGGCAGATCAAACTGATCGGCTGACTCGGAGCGTTCCCGTGAACCGCGCTGCGAGAATTGGGTGCAGCCGGCACGAAGCGCAGGCTGGAATGCGTGACGAACGGCGTCGGAGTGGGGGCGGGCGAAGAGGGCGGACCCAGGTCGCCGGCGATCCCGGAGGGAAACGGACGGCCGCTGCAGACCCCGCAAGTCTAAACGATGTTTGAGACTTCACGCAAAAAGGCCTGTTCAGGTAAGGGTTCTGCCTGCAGGGCTGCGCCCTGCACCCGCAGAGGCCAGAGCCATGGCCGGAGCAAGATCAAAAGCCGGGTTCCTGTGGGTTGGCGGGGTGGGTCCGGTGGCAGGGGGCGCCGTAAATACGTCCATGTAGGCTCGGTCGCGGCATCCATGCCGCTCAC